>JALVUB010000030.1 GCA_027023915.1 Sedimenticola sp. | reverse complement strand
AGTAACGGCAAAAGCCTCGGTAAGGCGGGCGACAAACTCTTCCGGAGACAAACCGTTGAGATCCTTCACCACCCTGTTGTAGTCGAGGATCCGCATCTGGTCGTGGGGAAAGATAACGCTTAAGAAGTAGTTATAGCTCTCCTCGCCAGTATGGTCCGGGTTGGCGGCCTTGCGCGCCGCGGCCACCCTGGAGGCGGCGGCGGAACGGTGGTGGCCGTCGGCCACGTAGAGCGCGTCGAGGCGGTCGAAGGCCTCTGTGAGCCGCCGCACGGTGTCGGGATCGGAGACCGCCCAGAGCTGGTGACGCACGCCACCGGCGGCGATAACGTCGATATCGGGCTCGGCTTTTGCCACCTCGGCGAGGATGTTGTCGATTGCCTCGTCGGCGCGATAGACCAGGAACACCGGGCCGGTCTGGGCGCCCAGGGTGTCGATGTTGCGCACCCGGTCGTCCTCTTTCACCGGGCGGGTGAACTCGTGCTTCTTGATGCGGTCGGCGTCGGAGGCCTCCACCGAGGCGGCGCCCACCAGGCCGGTCTGGACATGGTCGCCCATGGTGAGACGGTAAACGTAATAGCTGGGCTGCTGGTCCCTTTGCAGCACTCCTTCGGCGACCATGTGCTCAAGATTTTCCCGCCCCTTGGCATAAACCTCGGGGGCATAGGGATTGGTACCCTCGGGCAGATCCACTTCGGGCCTTGAGATGTGCAGAAAGCTCCAGGGACGGCCCTCAACCATTTCCCTGGCCTCGGCTTCGTTCATTACGTCATAAGGAGGCGCCACCACGTCCTCGGCGCGACCAGGCGCCGGACGCAGGCCGGTGAAAGCTTTTACCAGGGGCATGAATATTCACTCCGGGCTGGGTTGAAAAACGGGGGCATTGTTCCAGATCGGCGTGGAAGATGCCAATGGGATGTCGGGCTGAAGCCCGACCTACGGGGGCAAATATTGTAGGAGGCGCGTCCCCGCGCCGAACGACGGAAACGTTTCCATCGTAGAGGGTTCGCGGCGGGGACACCGCTCCTACATGATACGGGGTGAACCCCGAGCTCATGGATGTTCGCGGGGCGTTTCATCCGTGTCCGCGGGTTCCGAATCCTCGGCGGTGGAGTGGATCTCGCAGTTCGACAACTCGGGGAGATCAATCTCTTCCTCTTCATAGCCCATGCTTTTCAGCACTTCACACATGCGCGCCATCTTGGTCTCCAGCACATGAACATGGTCCAGCATACAGTTGATGGCATTGGCCACCGGGTCGGGGGCATCGCGGGTAACCCCATAGGCGTCGAAGCCCATGCGCTCGGCCAGCTTTTCTCGGTGAGCCTTTTCTTGAGCCGTCTTGCGCTCCACCAAGCGCCCGGGAATGCCCACCACAGTGGCCCCTGGCGGAACTGGCTTCAGCACCACGGCGTTCGAGCCGATGCGCGCACCATCACCGATTTCAATGGGACCGAGAACCTTGGCGCCGGCACCCACCACCACATCGTTGCCCAGAGTGGGATGACGCTTGCCCTTCTGCCAACTGGTGCCGCCGAGAGTGACGCCGTGATAGAGGGTGCAGTCGTCGCCAATCACCGCCGTCTCGCCAATCACCACCCCCATGCCATGATCGATGAAAAAGCGCCGCCCGATACAGGCGCCCGGATGAATCTCGATACCGGTAAGCCAGCGGGCGATGTGAGAAACAAAACGCGCCAGCCATTTGAAATCATGGCTCCACAGCCAATGGCTGAAGCGATGCGCCATCAGGGCATGAAGGCCAGGATAGCTGGTAAGCACCTCAAAGGTGGTGCGCGCCGCGGGATCGCGGTCGAAAACGGAACGGATATCCTCTCGCAGACGCTGGAACATGGTGATTTGCAGTGAAGATGGAAGCTCTATTCTACTCCAGGGAGTCTGGAATTTTTTGGCGCCCTGAAATCAATGTGGTTGACGCAATTCCCTGCTGCTGAGAAACTGCGCGCCCCTTTCGGAGGGTGCCGCGGGCACAGTCATGCCCGGGGTTAAACGGGAAGCCGGTGAAAGACCGGCACTGCCCCCGCAACGGTGATCGGGTGGGTGGCGCATGAGGGAGCTTCTGTTTCTTTAAGGAAGCCCTGATAAAAGCCTTCCATGGCTTTATCAGGGTCGCCACGACACAAACGCGTTTTGTGGCTAGCTCCAAAATCAATGGCTCGGCGCCATTGATTTTGCCGGCACTTCCTTTACGAATCAGCGGTTCCCCAGCCACTGTGGGCTTGCCCATGGGAAGGCGCGTCGCCCCGGATTTCAAGCATTCGTCTTGATTCCACCCCGTCAGTCCGGATACCGGCCCTCCGATTTCCTGTGCAACCGGGCGCGGGTGTGCGCCCTGATGGAGGACTACAAATGAAAGCCACTCTTCCCCTGGCCCTGCTGCTGGGCCCAGTGGCGGCTCATGCCGCCGAAAATCTTCAACCCATGGTGGTCACGGGCACCGGCTATCCGGTGGAGCTGGAACAACTGCCCGCCAGCATGGAGGTCATCAGCCGGGATGAAATCGAAAACAGCACTGCCTACGACCTGGGTGATCTGCTCCGTTTTCATTCAGGATTGGAGATCGGTCGCAACGGCGGGCCGGGTCAAGCCACTTCTCTTTTCGTGCGTGGCACCAACAGCAACCATGTTTTGATAATGGTGGACGGGGTGCCGGTGAACGCCGGCAGCACCGCCAGCGCCGCCATCCAGAACATCGACCCACAGACCATCGAACAGGTGGAGATCTACAAAGGCCCCCACTCCACCCTTTGGGGCTCGGGCGCCATGGGAGGGGGCGCCCGAGCCCCAAAGG
>JALVUB010000029.1 GCA_027023915.1 Sedimenticola sp. | reverse complement strand
CCGTAATATCCCTTCGCTTCCTTCAGCACTTTCTTGTGTTTGGCGTGTGCCTGTACGCCACGTTTTACGCGAGGCATTGCTTTCTCCCGGAGTTATCAGGCGTAAGGGATCATGCGGCGGGCGACCGCCGCGTCGGACTTGCTCAACGACATCGGGTGACGCAGCTGGCGCTTACGCTTGGTACTCTTCTTCGTCAGGATGTGACGTCGGTGGGACTGGTTGCGCTTGAAGCCACCGGCGGTCTTCTTGAACCGCTTGGCCGCGCCCCGGTTGGTCTTTATCTTCGGCATTTTTTCTCTCCTTCTGTTGAGGATGAATGAAAGAGCGACCCAGGCAATGCCATTGGCCCGGCCACCCGCTGTCAAAAATCCGGCTATCGCTTCTTTTTCGGCGCCAGCACCATCACCATCTGGCGGCCCTCCATGGCGGGGCGCTGTTCCACCTGGGCGATCTCCTCGAGGTCCTTCTCGATACGCTCCAGCACCGCCAGGCCCAGCTCGCGGTGGGCATGTTCCCTGCCCCTGAACCTCATGGTCACCTTGGCTTTGTCGCCGTTTTCCAGGAAACGTCGCAGGTTACGAAGCTTGATGTTGTAGTCGCCCACATCGGTGTGAGGGCGAAACTTCACCTCTTTGACCTGAACCTGCTTCTGCTTCTTCCTGGCCGCCTGCCGCTGTTTCTTCTGTTCGAAAACGAACTTGCCGTAATCCATGATCCGGCAGACCGGCGGCTCGGCATTGGGCACGATCTCCACCAGGTCCAGACCGGCTTCATCAGCGACAGCTTGCGCCTCCTCCAGGGAGACAATCCCCACCTGTTGACCATCTTCACCAATGAGCCGCACCTCGGGCGCGGTGATCTCATCGTTCAGGCGGTTCCTTTTCTCTTGTTTGGCTATGTCGAGCTTCCTCTTTCGATAAAAAAGACCCGTCTTCCAAGCGGGTTGGAAGGTCGGGAGATTCAGTTACGCTGGGCCAGATCGTCACGCAGGCGTTGCATAAACTGGTCCACGCCCATGGCCCCCAGATCTTCGCCGCCGCGGGTGCGCACGGCCACGGCGCCCTGCTCCACCTCGCGATCACCCACTACCAGCAGGTAGGGAACGCGTTGCAAAGTGTGCTCGCGGATTTTAAAGCCGATTTTCTCGTTTCTCAAGTCGGTTTGCACACGAAAGCCCTGTTTTTCCAACGTTTGCGCCACCTGTTCCACATAAGACGCCTGCCGGTCGGTTATATTCATCACCACCATCTGCACAGGCGAAAGCCATACCGGCAAGGCACCGGCATAGTGCTCGATGAGAATACCAATGAAGCGTTCAAGAGAACCAAGAATGGCGCGATGCAGCATCACAGGCGTCTTCTTGCTGTTGTCCTCGGCGATGTAGTGAGCGCCCAGCCGCTCGGGCATGGAGAAATCGAGCTGAATAGTGCCAAGCTGCCAGACACGTCCCAGGCAATCCTTCAGCGAAAATTCGATTTTGGGACCATAAAAAGCGCCCTCGCCAGGTTGCAGTTCCCACTCCAGCCCCTTGTGATTTAGCGCATCCTCCAGCGCCTTTTCCGCCTTGTCCCACAGCGCATCGCTGCCCACCCGTTTTTCCGGCCGGGTGGAAAGCTTGATGAGCACTTCGTCGAAACCAAAGTCGCGATAGACCTCGAACAGCAAGTCAATAAAAGCGGACACTTCGCCCAGAATCTGCTCCTCGGTGCAAAAGATGTGAGCGTCGTCCTGGACGAAATTACGCACCCGCATCAGGCCGTGGAGCGTGCCCGAAGGCTCGTTTCGGTGGCAGGAGCCGAACTCGGCCAGCCGCAGCGGCAGGTCGCGGTAGCTGCGCAGACCATGGTTGTAGATCTGCACGTGGGCCGGACAGTTCATGGGCTTGATGGCGTAGTCGCGGTTCTCCGAGTGAGTGGTGAAGATCATGTCGCCAAACTTCTCCCAGTGGCCCGACTTCTCCCACAGACTACGGTCGATGATCTCGGGGGTATGCACTTCCTGATAGCCGTGCTGGCGCAGCTTGCCACGAATGTAATCCTGCAAAGTCAAATAGACCTGCCACCCCTTGTCGTGCCAAAAGACCATGCCAGGCGCCTCCTCCTGGGTGTGGAAAAGGTCCAGCGCCTTGCCGATCTTTCGGTGATCCCTTTTTTCCGCCTCTTCCAACCGGTGCAGATAGGCCTTGAGTTCCTTCTTGTTGCGCCAAGCGGTGCCGTATATCCGTTGCAGCATTTCATTGTTGGAATCACCCCGCCAGTAAGCGCCCGCCAGCTTCATCAGCTTGAAAGCCTTGGGCAGCTTGCCGGTGCTCGGCAGGTGGGGGCCGCGACAGACATCGAACCAGTCACCCTGGCGGTAAACCGTAACCGGCTCGTCCTTGGGGATGGCATCAATGATCTCCACCTTGTAATGTTCACCAAGGTCGGCAAAGACCTTCTTCGCCTCCTCCCGATCCCACACCTCGCGCTCGATAGGCAGGTTGCGACTCACAATCTCGCGCATGCGATCCTCGATCTTCTTCAGATCCTCTGGGGTGAACGGCTCCTTGCGGGCGAAGTCGTAGTAGAACCCATCCTCAATGGCGGGCCCGATGGTCACTTGGGTTCCCGGATAAAGCTCCTGCACCGCCTGGGCCATGACGTGAGCGGCATCATGACGGATCAGTTCCAACGCCTCCTCGTCCCGGTCGGTGACGATGGCCACCTCGGCGTCCTCGGTGATGGGGAAACCGGCATCCACCAGCTTGCCGTTCACCTTGCCGGCGAGCATGGCGCGGGCCAGGCCGGGGCCGATGTCGGCAGCGATTTCAGC
>JALVUB010000028.1 GCA_027023915.1 Sedimenticola sp. | reverse complement strand
TTCCATGGCTTTATCAGCGCTCGCCGCGCCGCAAACGCGGTTTGCGGCTTGCTCCAAAATCAATGGCTTGGTGCCATTGATTTTGCCGGCACATCCGTGTGCCGGAAGAAGGCCTGAATTTTTCAGACCTTCCCTTACCAAAAGCACTTGAAGATGAGAAAGTCCTACAAATCCATGTTGACGCGCAGCCGGCTTCATCTGTTGGCGGTGGCTTTCCGCCAACAGACCGGTCGTTGGCTGGACGAGCGCATGGCGCATTATCTGCGGGTGCTGGAGGAGGCTTTCTACAGCGCAGCGGATCAAGAGCAGAGCTGCCGGGTCCGCCAGGAGTACCTTGACGCCGCCAGGACGCTTCAAAAGCAGGGCCGGGAGGTGCAGGCGCTGTTCCGCGCCAATATGCTCAAATCGGTGGAGACCTTTTTTCTTCACTACGAGGTTTATCTTGAAGAGTTCATTCACGGTTTCACTTCGCCCGCAGTGGCCGATTCCCTGGAACTGGTAAGAAAGGAAAAGCTGGAGGAGGATCTCGTGGTGTTGCGGATCGCCCACCGTGCCTCCAGCATGTTGCAAGCCACCCATTTGAAAATGGCCGCCTACCTGGAGGCGGTGGTTCACCCCAAGAACCTGCCGCGGGAAGGCGCCCCGCTCTCTCCCCAGGTGATTGCCGGTTGTCTCCGCATGGCGCTGGTAAGCTGGCCGGGAAGCGCGCGCACCCGGTTGCTCTTCTATGAAGTGTTGCTGAAGGAGGTGATTGCTCATCTGGGCGATCTTCACCCTCCTCTGATAGAAACCTTGCGCAAGGCCGGCGTCGAACCCATGGAGATGCCCGTGCAGTTGCGGGCTGTCGGCAAGAGTCCCGCCCGGGCCCCGACGCAGCCACGCCGGCAGGTGGCGTCACGGCGTGAGGAGACGGCCTTCTTCTCGATGATAAAAATGGTGGGTCGGATCGATGCCGCCACCCGTGACCGTTTGGGAATGGTCGCTTTGGATGTGGGTGCCGCCCCCGTTTCCGGACAGGTGATGTCAACTGAAATGTTGGTGGAGGTCGTTCAGGCGCTTGAAGTCGGTACGGCGACGACTGCCCGGGAGGAAACCCTGGACGAGGTGAAGGCAAGACGGCATCAATGGAAGCAGGAAGTGGCCAGCCGGTTGCAGCAAGAGATGAAAAACCGGTCACTACGGTTGAATCGTCTCGACCAGCGGATTTTCGATGTGATGACCCTCCTGTTCGATTTCGTGCTGGAAGACAACCTCATTCCCAATTCCATGAAAGTGCAGCTCGTGCGCTTGCAGGTTCCCATGTTCAAGGTGGCCATTGGCGACAAAACCTTCTTTGCCGATCAACGTCATCCGGCGCGACGTTTGCTCAACAACCTGTTCCGCGCAGCGGTTCGCTGGGTTCCCCGGGAAGGCGGAGGGGAAGATTGTGTGTACGGTATGATTCGTTGTGTGGTTGAAACCGTGGCGACCGAAAAACAGGTTGACAGGGGACTTTTTGAACGGATGAACCGGCGGTTCGAGGCCTTTCTCGCCCGACAGGAGCGTGGCGCCAGGGTGACGGAAGAGAGAGTGGCCCAGGTGGCGCGTGGCAGGGAACAGCTCACCCTTGCGCGGAAGCGGGTGGCCGAGGTGTTGCATGAGCCCCTGGCGCAAGCCGTGCCCGACGTGGTGCGCGCCATTTTGGAAGACGCCTGGCGCGACGTACTGACCCTGGTGCTGCTGCGCGAGGGCGAGGAGAGCGACGCCTGGCGCGAAGCCCGGGATGTGGTGCGGGTGCTGACTTTGGTGGGGCGGGGTGACGCGGTCCGGTTGGGACGGGCTTTTGATGAAGCCCTCGAAAAGCTTCGGCGTGGTTTTTCCTGCATCGCCTACGATTCTCGCAAGTCGGACCAGTTGCTGGAAGAGCTGGAAAGCTACAAGTACAAGACGAACCTAGTGGCGGAAACCGAAAGCGGGATGGAACAACAGACAAAGCCACTCAGCGCTCCGGTGATGAAAGGCTGTCCAAACAGAATGGCGGATGCCCATGACCGGCTGGTGAAACAGCTGGTGGAAGGGGTGTGGGTTCGCTGGGAGACGCCGGACGGAGGTGAGCGCAGAGGCAAACTGGCATGGCGCAGTGATCTTGCCGACATCTATCTTTTTGTGGATACTCGGGGACGCAAAGTGGCGGAACACACCAGCGGTGACCTTGCCGAGCTCTTTCGTCGGGGCCGCGCCATGGTACTTGAACAGATCGACAGACCTTTCATGGAACGCGCACTAGACCATCTGCATAGACTGATAGATCCCCGCTCGGGCGGAGCCAGCCCCCAACTCCAACTTGCATGATCCTTCCTCCACTGGAAACCGTTCGTGGCGATGTCGCAAAGGCCCTTGCCGAAGACGTGGGGGAAGGGGATCTCACCGCCGAACTGCTGCCGACCGATGTCAATGCCGTGGCCCGGGTGATCTGCCGGGATGAGGCGGTTCTCGCCGGCAGGATCTGGTTCGAAGAGACCTTTCGCCAGGTTGACTCTCAGGTGACCCTGGAATGGCAGCAGCGGGATGGCGACCTGATGGAGCCCGACAGCACCGTCTGCACCCTTCGTGGACCCGCTGCCTCCATCCTCACCGCCGAGCGGACGGCGCTCAATTTTTTGCAGATGCTTTCGGGGGTAGCCACCACCACCGCGGCTTATGTGCGCGCGGTGGAAGGCACCAGCGCCCGCATTCTCGATACCCGCAAGACCTTGCCGGGACTGCGCCGGGCGCAGAAATACGCGGTCATCTGTGGTGGTGGACACAACCACCGCATGGGGCTGTACGACGCCATTCTCATCAAGGAGAACCACATTCTGGCCGCCGGCTCCATTGCCGCCGTGCTGGAACGCGCGCGCCGGCTTGCGGAAAAGGTGGAGGTGGAGATCGAGGTGGAAAATCTCGAGGAGCTTGAAGAGGCCTTGGCCGCAGGCGCCAAACGCATCCTGCTGGACAATTTCGACATCCCCATGCTACGGCGGGCGGTGGAACTCAACGCCGGGCGTGCCAGACTGGAGGCCTCCGGCGGTGTGGATCTGGACCGGGTGCGACGCATCGCCCAGACCGGGGTGGACGATATCTCCGTGGGTGCGCTCACCAAAAACGTGCGCAGCATCGACTTTTCCCTGCGGCTGAAAGAGGAGTGAAGGCTCCTTCACCGGCCAAGAACTTCTGGAGGAGGAAATGAAGAAAAGCCTGTTGGCGTTGCTGGCTGGCGGTCTGGTTTTTCAGAGCGCGGCGGCTGCTGAGTTGAAAACCTTTGACCAACGATACAGTTATACCCTGGGAGTGCGCATGGCGCGCATGCTCAAGGCCAATGGCATCGGCAAACTGGACGGCACCGCTTTCGGCGCCGCAGTGGCCGATGTCCTCAACGGCAAGCCGTTGCAGCTCGGCGACGATCAGATGAGCCAGGTGCTCAAGGAGAGGGCCGAGCGCTTGCGAAAGGAGAAAAAGCGCCAGGCCAGGGCGGCCTTGGAACGCTCAAAGCGTTTTCTTGCGGACAACGCCAAAAAGCCGGGCATTCAGGTGTTGCCCAGCGGGGTCCAGTATCAGGTGCTGAAGGAGGGTAAGGGAAAACGGCCTACGCTGGATGACAAGGTCAAGGTTCACTATGTGGGGCGGACCATCGACGGTCGCAAGTTTGACAGCTCCCGCGATCGCGGTCAGCCCGCCGTGTTCGGACTTCGTGGTGTCATCAAGGGCTTTTCCGAGGCGCTCACCCGGATGCAAGAAGGCTCACACTGGAAAGTTTTCATTCCCCCGGAGCTGGCCTATGGCGAAAAGGGCGCTGGCGACCTTATCGGTCCCAACGAGGCCCTGGTGTTCGATCTGGAACTGCTTCAGGTGATGCCGAAATAAGCGGGTGTCGTGTATCGCCGAAAAATCAGTCCTTGTCCAGCTGTAAATAGTCCCAGATCTTCTCGGCCAGGGTTTTGTCGGTCTTCGGCAGGGTGGGGAAGTTGCCGCGTTTTTCGTTGTAGGCCAGTACCTTCAGCGCGTCCTGGTAGAGCTTCTCTTTCCCCATTTTCGCGTAGGCAACGATCATGATCGTAAGCGCCTCTTTCACCGAGGGGGTATATTCATAGTGCTCCACCACCCCCTGGGCACGGTTGGCCGCCGCCAGCCAGGCTCCCCGGTCGAGATAGTAACGGGCCACGTTGATTTCATGGCGTGCCAGCATGTTGCGCAGATAGAGCATGCGCAGCTTGGCGTCCTTGGCGTATTTGGTGCGTGGAAAACGGCGTACCACTTCGGCAAAGTCGTTGTAGGACTGCTGGATCGAATCGGGATCCCGCTGTGAGTTGTCAGTGGGCAGGAAGCGGGAAAAGAATCCCAGGTCGCGACCGAAATTCACCAACCCTTTGAGGTAGAGCGCGTAGGCCACCGCCGGGTGGTCGGGGTGCAGACGGACAAAACGCTCAATGGCGGCGATGGCGGATTCCGGCTCGTTGTTTTTATAGTAGGCGTAGGCGATATTGAGTTGGGACTGCAAGGCGTACTTGCCGAATGGGTAGCGGGCTTCAAGTTTTTGGTAGTACTCGATGGCTTTTTGGTAGTTGCCATCGTGAAGCTCCTCTGTGGCGGCGGAGTATAGCCTTTGGGCGGACCAGCCTTCGGTTTTGTCCACCTGCTTGGGCAGCAGACTGCAACCGCCCAGAAAGAGGATGAGCAGAAAGGGCCAGGTGATTTTTCGCATGTCCTGGAAGGCTGGAGTTGCAAGTGGCGCGATTATACCCCACATTCACCTGAGGTTCGGCCGTCCCTTCTCCAAAATATGAATGAAAACGTTCAGATCAACCGCCGCGAGGTGATCGGCTCCGAGCTGTCGGGATTGCGACTCGATCAGGCCCTGGCGCGCCTGTTCGACGATTATTCGCGCAGTCGTCTGCAAGCCTGGATTCGCGAAGGCAGGGTGCGGGTGGACGGCCAGGTGAAAAAGCCACGCGAAAAGGTGTTCGCCGGCCAGCAGGTAGAGCTGGAGGCGGTGCTCCAGCCCCAGGTGACCTGCCGTCCTCAGCCCATTCCGTTGGAGGTCGTCTTCGAGGACGAGCAGATTCTGGTGGTAAACAAGCCAGCCGGCCTGGTGGTTCATCCCGCCGCCGGCAATCCCGACGGGACACTGCTCAACGCCTTGCTGCACCATGACCCCGGCCTGGAGAAACTGCCCCGGGCGGGCATCGTCCACCGGCTGGACAAGGATACTACCGGCCTCATGGTGGTGGCCCGCTCTCTCCAGGCCCGCAAACGGCTGGTGGAGGCTCTGCAAGAGCGGCGGGTGAAGCGCCACTATCAGGCGCTGGTGGTTGGGAGCCCCGCCGCCGGTGGCGCCGTGGAGGCGCCCATCGGCCGCCACCCGGTACGGCGCCAGCGCATGGCGGTGGTGGAGGGGGGCAAGCCGGCGATCACCCACTATCGAATTGCCGAGCGTTTTTCCATTCACACCCTTCTCGACGTGGAACTGGAAACTGGCCGTACCCACCAGATCCGGGTCCACATGGCTCACCTGAAAATGCCCCTGGTGGGCGATCCGGTCTATGGCGGGCGGCTGAGGCTGCCACCCGGTGCCTCGCCCGCCACCATCGAGGCGCTGCAAAATTTCCGTCGCCAGGCGCTGCATGCTTTTCGCCTGGCGCTGTCGCACCCGGCAAGCGGCGAGGCGCTCGCCTGGGAAGCGCCGCTTCCGGAAGATTTCCAGGCGTTGTTGGCCGTGTTGCGCCGGGACCGGGATGAACGGCCCTGAGTTGATTCTGCCTGACTGGCCCGCGCCCAATATCGTGCGCGCGGTGAGCACCACCCGGCGGGGCGGCGTGAGCGCGCCGCCCTGGCACAGCCTCAACCTTGGCCACCACGTGGGCGACGACATTGCCGTCGTGGCCGAGAACCGCCAGCGGTTGTACCGTGCCGCCGGCCTGCCGGAGCCGGTGACCTGGCTGGAACAGGTACACGGCACCCGTATCGCCATTCCGGGGGAAGGGGCGGTTTGCGCCGATGGCCGCTTCTGTGACCGGCCGGGCCAGGTGTGCGCGGTGCTAACCGCCGACTGCCTGCCGTTGCTGCTATGCAACCGTTCCGGCACCGCCGTGGCGGCGGTCCACGCCGGCTGGCGGGGACTGCTGGCGGGCGTGATCGAGGCCGCCCTGGACTGTTTTCAGGATGACCCCTCGGCTATCATGGCCTGGCTGGGCCCGGCCATCGGGCCCAATGCCTTCGAGGTGGGTGCCGAGGTGATGGAAGCTTTCATGGAAGAAGACCGCCGTGCGGCTGAGTGCTTTCGGCCCGCGGCGGAGAGCAAATGGCTGGCCGATCTATATGGGCTGGCCCGCCTGCGCCTGGCCCGTGCCGGGGTGATCTCGGTGCATGGAGGCGGTTTCTGCACCTTTACCGAGAAGGGGCGGTTCTTCTCCTACCGGCGGGATGGCCGAACCGGGCGCATGGCGACTCTGATCTGGTTGGCTGCATGAGGGGTGCCGTCGATTCAACAAATCGGGAAACGATCAGATGAACAATTGGTACATGCTTACCCTCACCGGTGCCGACCGCCCCGGCATCGTGGCGAAGGTCACCCAGGCACTCTATGAGCAGGGCATGACACTGGGCGAAGCCTCCATGCTGCGCCTGGGCGGCAATTTCACCATCATGATGATGGTCTACGGCGGGCTGGAGGCCGAGGCGCTGAAAGAAGTACTGGTGCCGGTGACCAGCTCCCTGGGGTTGAGCCTGCACCTGGACGAGATGGAGGGGGGACTCCACCGCCACCTGGTGCCCAACATCATGGTGCGGGTGAGCGGCGCGGACCGTGCCGGCATCGTCGCGCGGGTGACCGGCGTGCTGGCCGACGCCGGGTTCAACATTCTGGACCTGGAATCGGACGTGGCCGGCACGCCCGAAAAGCCGGTCTACCTGATGCAGATCGCCGGCATCGCCAGCGTGCCGCTGGAGTCCCTGGAGACCGTCCTGGCGCCGCTGCGGGAAGAGGGCATCGAGGTGAACCTCTCGCCCGTGGAAACCCTGGTGGGCTGAGCGCCGGTGGACCCCCTGCCCATTCTCACCATCCCCGACGAGCGCCTGAAACAGGTCTCCGAGCCGGTGGAGCGGTTCGACGACGAGCTGCGCCGCTTCGTGGGGCAGCTGGAGGTCACCCGCCGCCACGGGCCGGCCGCGGTGGGCATCGCCGCGCCCCAGGTGGGGCGTTTCCAGCGTATCTGCATTCTGGACTGCTCCACCACCCGCAAGCCCGTGCCCAACCACGGCCACCTGGTGCTCATCAACCCTGAGATCACCCACTGGGAGGGCTACGAGGTGGGGCGCGAGGGCTGCCTCTCGGTGCCCGACTACACCGGCAACGTCATCCGCGCCACCCAGATCCGGCTTCGCGCCTTCGATGAGCATGGGGAGGAGCACGAGTACGAGATGGAGGGTTTCGAGGCGCGCGCCGCCCAGCACGAGATCGACCACCTGGACGGCATTCTCTTCATCGACCGGGTGGTGAGCCGCCGCACCGATCTCTTCCGGCGCAAGGTTTACAAGTAGGGGGTAGGTCGGGCTTCAGCCCGACTGAACAACCACTAGCGTTGGAAGGCCGGTGGCCAGCCCTTGTTGGCGGGGTTTCGGCAGCAGGGATGCTGCCGCAAAGCCTACATGGATGTATTCACGGCGTCCCCGCCAACAAGGGCTGGCCACCGGCCCTGGGAAAGCGCTGGGGCGGCATCCTTTGCCTGTCGGGCTAAAGCCCGACCTACCGGGACAAGAGAGGGTAACTGCCAATGAACGTGGAAAAAGCCATCGTCGGACGCTATTCCTGCCGGGCCTATCTCGACCGGCCGGTGCCGCGCGAGCTGATCGAAAAGCTGCTGGACACCGCCCGCTGGAGCCCCTCCGGCGCCAACATCCAGCCCTGGCAGGTGGCGGTGGTGGAGGGGAAGACCAGGGCGCGGCTGAGCGAGGCGCTCATCGCCGCCTTTGACAGTGGCGCCAGGCCCGCGCCCGACTACCGTTATTACCCCGGTAGCTGGGTGGAGCCCTACAAGCGCCGCCGCTTCCAGTGTGGCATGGCGCTCTACCAGGCCCTTGGCATCGAACGGAAGGACAAGACGCGGCGGCTGGAGGTATGGAAGGAAAACTACCGCTTTTTCGGCGCCCCGGTGGCGCTCTTCTTCTTCATCGACCGGAACATGGCCCAGGGCGCCTGGCTCGACATGGGCATGTTCATCCAGAGCCTGATGCTGGCCGCCCGCGAACAGGAGCTGGAGAGCTGCCCCCAGGCCTCGGTGGCCGACTACCCGGCGGTGGTGCGCCAGGTGCTGGGACTGGACGACGACAAGCTGCTCCTCTGTGGCCTCGCTCTCGGCTACCCCGACCCCGACCACCCCGTAAACAACTACCGCACCGACCGGGAGCCGGTGGAAAGCTTCACTACCTGGTTTGAATGAGTATCAATATTTCGCCGGTATCGTTGATACAACCAGGATATGCGGTTGGTGGGTTGATTTGCCTTTTTCCGCCCCCATGTGCCTTTTCGTCTTCAGAATTTCGGGAGCCGAACGACCATGCGGATGGACAAACTGACCACAAAATTCCAGATGGCGCTGGCCGACGCCCAGAGCCTGGCGGTGGGCAGGGATCACCAGTTCATCGAACCGGTGCATCTGCTCATCGCCATGCTCGACCAGGAGGGCGGCAGCATCCGCCACCTGCTCACCCAGGCGGGCGTCAACGTGGACCAGCTCCGCTCTGGCCTGGGCGAGCTGATGGACCGCCTGCCCAGGGTGCAGGGGGCCGAGGGCGAGGTGCACGTCTCCAACGACCTCAACCGCCTGCTCAACCTCACCGACAAGCTGGCGCAGCAGAAGGGGGACCAGTACATCTCCTCCGAGCTTTTTCTGCTGGCCTGCGTGGAGGACAAGGGCCAGGTGGGCGAGATCCTGCGCAAGGCGGGCCTCACCAAGGGGGTGCTGGAGCAGGCCATCGAAAAGATGCGCGGAGGGCAGAACGTGAACGATCCCAATGCCGAGGAGCAGCGCCAGGCGCTGGAGAAATACACCATCGACCTCACCGAGAAGGCCGAACAGGGCAAGCTAGACCCGGTGATCGGCCGGGACGCCGAGATCCGCCGCACCATCCAGGTGCTGCAACGGCGCACCAAGAACAACCCGGTGCTCATCGGCGAGCCCGGCGTGGGCAAGACCGCCATCGTCGAGGGGCTGGCCCAGCGCATCGTCAACGGCGAGGTGCCCGAGGGGCTCAAGCACAAGCGGCTGCTGTCGCTGGACATGGCGGCGCTCATCGCCGGCGCCAAGTTCCGTGGCGAGTTCGAGGAGCGGCTCAAGGCGGTGCTCAATGACATCGCCAAGGCCGAGGGCAACATCATCCTCTTCATCGACGAACTGCACACCATGGTGGGCGCCGGCAAGGCCGAGGGCGCCATGGACGCCGGCAACATGCTCAAGCCGGCCCTGGCCCGCGGCGAGCTCCACTGCGTGGGCGCCACCACCCTGGACGAGTACCGCCAGTACATCGAGAAGGACGCCGCCCTGGAGCGGCGCTTCCAGAAGGTGCTGGTGGACGAGCCCTCGGTGGAGGACACCATCGCCATCCTGCGCGGCCTCAAGGAGCGCTACGAGGTACACCACGGGGTGGAGATCACCGACTCGGCCATCGTCGCCGCCGCCACCCTGTCGCACCGCTACATCACCGACCGGCAGCTCCCGGACAAGGCCATCGACCTCATCGACGAGGCGGCCTCGCGCATCCGCATGGAGATCGACTCCATGCCGGAGGAGATGGACAAGCTCGATCGCCGCCTGATCCAGCTCAAGATGGAGCGCGAGGCGCTCAAGAAGGAGACCGACGAGGCGGCGCGCAAGCGGCTGCGGGCGCTGGAGGAGGAGATCGCCGAACTCGAGAAGCAGTTCTCCGACCTGGAAGAGATCTGGAAAGCCGAGAAGGCGGCGGTGCAGGGCACCACCCATATCAAGGAGGAGCTGGAGCGCGCCCGCATCGATCTGGAGACGGCCCGCCGCGCCGGCGACCTGCAACGCATGTCGGAGATCCAGTACGGCGTCATCCCGCAGCTCGAGCAGCAGCTCAAGGCGGCTGCCGAGGCGGAGAAGCAGGAGTTCAAGCTGCTGCGCAACAAGGTCACCGAGGAGGAGGTGGCCGAGGTGGTCTCCCGCTGGACCGGCATCCCGGTGAGCAAGATGCTCGAGGGCGAGCGCGAGAAGCTGCTGCACATGGAAGAGGCGCTGAAAAAGCGGGTGGTGGGCCAGGACGAGGCGGTGAAGGCGGTTTCCAATGCCATCCGCCGCGCCCGGGCTGGGCTCTCCGATCCCAACCGGCCCAACGGCAGCTTCCTCTTCCTCGGTCCCACCGGGGTGGGCAAGACCGAGCTGTGCAAGGCGCTGGCCGAGTTCCTCTTCGACACCGAGGAGGCGATGGTGCGCATCGACATGTCGGAGTTCATGGAGAAGCACTCGGTGGCCCGGCTCATCGGCGCGCCGCCCGGCTACGTGGGCTACGAGGAGGGCGGCTACCTCACCGAGGCGGTGCGGCGCCGGCCCTACTCGGTGATTTTGCTGGACGAGGTGGAGAAGGCCCACCCGGACGTCTTCAACGTGCTGTTGCAGGTGCTCGACGACGGTCGCCTCACCGACGGCCAGGGTCGTACCGTGGACTTCCGCAACACAGTGATCGTGATGACTTCCAACCTGGGTTCCCAGCTCATTCAGGAGATGGCCCGCACCGGCGACTACGAGGCGATGAAGACCGCCGTGATGGAGGTGGTGGGCCAGCACTTCCGCCCGGAGTTCATCAACCGGCTGGACGAGACCGTGGTGTTCCACCCGCTGGACAAGGCGCAGATCCGCAAGATCACCGACATCCAGATCGGCTATCTGCGTCAGCGGCTGGCCGAGCGCGATCTCAAGCTGGAGATCACCGAGGCGGCCCTGGACAGGCTGGGCGAGGCCGGCTTCGATCCGGTCTACGGCGCCCGGCCCCTCAAGCGGGCCATCCAGCACGAGCTGGAGAACCCGCTGGCCCAGCGCATCCTGGCCGGCGGGTTCGCCCCCGGCGACACCATCAGGGTGGACCTGGCGGGGGATGGGCTGACTTTCAGCAAGGCCTGATCGGGGACCTTGCCGGCCATCGGAAAGCGCGCCCCATCGAGGGCGCGTTTTTCGTGCCCTGCCGCTCCCGCTTTCTGGTTAAGAAAGCTATAATATAAAATCATCTTATCCCACCATGCATGCAGGAGCGGCGTCATGGCTGATCGCCGGTTACAGGTCTTTTATACGGTTGCCCGTCTGCTTAGTTTTACCAAGGCCGCGGAAGAGCTGCATATGACCCAGCCGGCGGTCACCTTTCAGGTACGCCAGCTCGAGGAATACTTCAATACCCGTCTGTTCGACCGCACCCACAACCGCATCAGCCTCACCGAGGCGGGGCAGAAGGTGTACGAATATGCCGGCGGCATCTTCGAGCTGTACAACGAGATGGAGAATGTGGTCAAGGAGATGACCGGCAACATAGGCGGCTCCATCACCATTGGTGCCAGTACCACCATAGCCGAGTACATGTTGCCTTCCCTGTTGGGTGATTTCCGCAAGAAGTATGACGAGGTGGTGATCCATCTCAAGGTTTCCAACACCGAGGGGATCGTCACCATGGTGGAGAACAACGTCATCGACCTTGGGGTGGTGGAAGCGCCGGTGAGCAACAAGAACCTGGTGGTAGAGACCTGCCGCAGGGACAAGCTGGTGGGCATCGTGCCGGTGAACCATCCGCTGGCAAGGAAGAAAACGGTGGCACTGAAGGAAATCATGAAGTATCCCTTCATATGCCGCGAAGAGGGGTCGGGCACCAGGGAAGTGATCGAGGACTATGTCTGCCGTGCCGATGAATGTTCGGACGGGCTGAAGATCGCCATGGAACTGGGCAGCCCCGAAGCGGTGAAAGGCGCGGTGGAGGCCGGCATGGGAATCTCCATCGTATCCGAAGCTACCATAGAAAAGGAACTCAAACTGGGTACACTGGCCAAGGTAGAACTGGACCCGCCCATGGAACGGCCTTTCTCCTTCGTACACCAGAAGCAGAAATTCCGCATGCGGGTGATGGACAAGTTGTTGGAGTTCGCCCGCAACTATTGCGAACAGGAGTCATGATTTGATTCCCGGGAGCGCGCTCTTGCCGCCGCAGGCGCGGCGCCTGCTGGCGCTGTTTCAGAAGCTGCCGGAAGGGGCGCGCGCCAGTTTGCTGGACTATGCCGAGTTTCTTGCCGCCCGGGAAGCCGATCCGCAAGAGGTTGAACAAAACGAAGTTCCCCGCGAGCCCTTGGCCATTCCCCGGCCGGAAAAAGAGAGCGTGGTTGGAGCCATGAAGCGGCTGCGCAAGACCTATCCCATGATCGATCCCGACCGGCTGCTGG
>JALVUB010000027.1 GCA_027023915.1 Sedimenticola sp. | reverse complement strand
AGGGGCTGTTCGGCAACCGCTTCGGCCCGGAAAGTTCGGGCCAGCCGGTGAAAGCGCCCCACGGCGGCTTCCACCAGCACCACACCGGCCACGTGGACCTGCCGGCGCTGCTGGCCTTCATCGCCCGCTGGCTGGAGGCGCGGCAGGCCCTGCGCCGCGAGGCGGTGGCGTACGGACAGATCGAACCACGAGGGAAGAAAGTGACCTGTGGGGAGCTGGAAGCGGAACACCTGATCTTCTGCGAGGGCTACCGCGGCATGGAGAACCCCTGGTTCGGCCACCTCCCCTTCGCCCCCGACAAGGGCGAGTTCCTGGTGTTGGAAAAGGCCCCCGGCGCGGCGCCCGGCAGCCTGCCCGACACCATCGTCAACGGCGCCCACTGGCTGCTTCCCCACGCCGATGGCCGCTACCGCCTCGGCGCCACCCACGACCACCACCGCCTGGACCAGCGGCCCACGGTGGAGGGACGAGAGAAGCTGGAGCAGGGAATGCGCGACCTGCTGCGCCACCCCGAGGCGTTACGACTGGTGGATCAGCAGGCCGGCGTGCGGCCCGCCACCGCCGACCGCAAGCCCTTTCTCGGCACCCACCCGGCGCAGCCACGGCTGCATATTTTCAACGGCTTCGGCGCCCACGGCAGCCTGGCCATTCCCTGGTACAGCGAACGGATGACGGCGTGGCTGCTGGACAGGCGCCCGCTTCCCGCCGATGCCGATATCCGCCGGCTCGCAGGCGCCGGCAAAGATTGCCAGCGGCCGCCCATGGTAATCACAATATGATTACATCAAGATCCGGCTGGAACCGTCATGAAAACGTCCATCATCCGCATTGGCAACTCCCAGGGGCTGAGAATTCCCAAACCCATATTGAAACAGTGCAATCTCAGCGGAGAGGTCGAACTCGAAGTGCGTGGCAACGAACTTGTCATCAAGCCGATCGCCCGCTCGAGGAAAAACTGGGAAAAAGCATTCAAGACAATGGCGGCAAACAAGGACGACCGATTACCGGCGTTTCCCGACAGTCACTGGGACAGGGAAGAATGGGAATGGAAGTAAACCGTTTCGACGTATTCCTCATCAATCTCGATCCAACGGTCAGGCATGAAATACAAAAAACCAAGCCCTGCCTCGTCATTTCACCAAATGAAATGAATCATCACATATCCACCGTCATCGTGGCCCCGATGACGACCAAAGGAAGGAACTACCCGACAAGAATCGTTTGTTCCTTTCAGGGAAAGAGAGGACAGATCGTTCTCGACCAAATCCGCACGGTCGACAAGCAAAGGCTGGTCAAAAAGCTGGGCACGATCAGAAAAGCCACCCAGGCAAAGACGCTCGCATTACTGCAAGAGCTTTTTGCGCCCTGAGAAGGCTCAGGGCACCACCTGATCGATCACCAGTTCCACTGGCTTGCCACCGCCGGGCTTGACCACCACCTCGGCACTCTGGAGATCGCCGCTGGCGGCCATGGGCTGGCCGCTGCGGGCGATGCGGGCGGCCACCTTGAGCTGGGCATAGTCCTTGAGATGGCCGCCACGGATCAGGTTTTCGTCGGTCAGTTTCACCGTCTTGGGCAGCTCGCCCGCGGTCATGCGCACGGCGGCAACCGGCATGGGTGGACCTTGCACCGCCTTTGCGAAGATGAACAGCGGTTCGTTGGCTTTCACCTGCCCTTTGAGTTTGGGGCTGATGGAGACCTTCAGTTCGATACCGGCCTGTGCCAACGCCTTGAGATCAACAGACGAGCCAGGATCGTCCAGCGTCACCCCCTTGGCCTTTGCCGCTTTCTTCGCCTGGGCAATGAGTGCGCGCAGTTCCTTTACATACTTGGGCGTGTCGGCCAGCCCCGCCTCGGCGCGGCGCCAGTAATAGACGGCATTCTGATAGTCACCGGCCTCGCTGGCCCCCTGGCCCGCCAGCCAGAGCGCGGTGGCGTTGTCGGGCGCTTTTTTCAGCGCCTCTTTCACCAGATCGAAAGGCTTGCCGGCAAGCCGCCCGCCCTGGGTCATGGCCAAGGCATCGGCCCAGGCGATGAGCGCCTGGGGATGACGCTTGGTCAGTTCGGCCAGCTTTTCATAAGCGTTGGCTGCCTTGTCGAACTGTTTGAAGCTGGCATACACCCGTCCCAGCATGAACCAGGCCTCGGCATCGTCGGGATTCTCCTTCACCCGCTGTTCCAGGCTTTTGCGTATCTCGGCCATGGTGGGCGCCTTGCCGCCCTTGGCGTGAGGATTGCCCGCCATCCTGGGTGCATCCACCGATACCTTGCCGGTGGCGATGCCGGGCTGACCCAACCAGAGATAGAGTCCCAGGCTGGCCAAGGGCACCAGCGTGAGCAACAGCGCCATGCCGGCACGCTTGCCCGCCCTGCTGACAGCGATCTCCTCTTCCGGTCCGGAGGTATCTTCCAGCAGCTCCCGCTCCAACTCTTCCTTGGCCTGTTCAAACGCCGCCTGGTCGAGGTTGCCCACCGCCAGATCGGCCTCCAGCTCCTTCATCTTCTCCCGTGCCACCCGCAGGTTGCGCGCCTTAACTTCATCCACCAGCCTGCCCCGTTGACGCAGCAGGGTCCACGACAACACCACCAGCGCCAGCGCCAGGGTACCGCCCACGATCAGCCAAAAAGTCATGAGTGTTCCTCTTGTTTACCCTGCTCTAGCATTGCCTCGGCCCTGCGCCTCTCCTCTTCGGAGAGCAGTTGTTCTTCCGTTGTGGGGCGCCGCCGGATGAAGCGCACCAACACCACCACCCCCACGAGGAAAATAGCAAAGGGCCCGCCCCAGAGCAGCAGGGTGTTGGTCTGCAACGGTGGACGATAGAGCACGAAATCGCCGTAGCGGTTGACCATCCAGTCGATGATCT
>JALVUB010000026.1 GCA_027023915.1 Sedimenticola sp. | reverse complement strand
AGCGGCTCAATTATCGTTGAATCGGAATACGCCAGTGGCGGCTTCCCCAATCTGGAGGCGGTTATCACCCGCTTTCTGGAAGAGCAACAGCAGCCCACCGATGCCGTCAGCCGGGTGGTGTTGGCCCTGGCGGGACCGGTCACCGGTGACTGCGTGGCCCTCACCAACCTGCCCTGGCTGGTGTGCCGACGCTCACTGCAAAAGCAGCTTCCCAAGGCGAAGATCCACTTCCTCAACGATTTTCAGGCCGCAGCCCTGGGCACCTTGGAGGTGGACGAGAGCAGCCTGTTGCCAGTGCAGGCGACCCAGGCAAAAGAAGGAGAACGCAAGCTGGTGCTGGGCGCGGGCACCGGCCTGGGCGTGGCCTATCTCCATCCGCAACACGGCAGTTACCACCCCTGGGCCACGGAAGCAGGCCACATGAGTTTTGCTCCCCAAAATCACCGTCAGTGCGAACTGGCTGAATATCTGCGCGAAAAATATGGCCGCGTCTCCTGGGAACGGGTGCTTTCCGGCAACGGGCTGGTGGATCTTCACGCCTTTCTGTCTGGTGGAAAAGGTCTGGAAGATCCCGCCACGGTCACCGAGGCTGCTCAGAGGGGCGAACCCCTGGCGGCGGAAGCCGCCACCCTCTTCAGCGAGGCATTCGGCACCTTCTGCGGCGACCTGGCCCTGGCCTGGCAACCAGCGGGCGGCATCTATCTCACCGGCGGGGTGACCACCCATCTCACCCAGTGGCTGACCCAGCCCGGGTTTCTCGACGCCTACCGGAACAAGGGGCGCATGTCCGCCCTGGTGGCCGACATTCCCATCCACATCGTCATGGAGCCGCGCGTGGGTCTGCTGGGCGCGCTCCGTCATGCATTGCAGCAGGAACCGTCATGACAAATTCGGATCGATTCAAGGAACAGGCCCGGCTCTACCGCTACTACACCGAAACCAAGATCGCCACCGAGGTGACCCGCCAGACGCTGGTGCTGGTACTGGCCGGCGGAGAAGGCTCACGCCTCAAGGGACTCACCAAATGGCGCGCCAAGCCGGCGGTGCCCTTCGGCGGCAAATACCGCATCATTGATTTCGCCCTTTCCAACTGCATCAATTCGGGACTGCGGCGCATCGGCGTTCTCACCCAGTACAAGTCCCACTCTCTCATCCGCCATCTGCAACGCGCCTGGAGCTTTCTCCGCGCCGAGATTGGCGAGTTCGTGGAGATCCTGCCCGCCCAGCAGCGACTGGGGCAGCAGTGGTATCGGGGCACCGCCGATGCCCTCTACCAGAACATGGACATCATGCACCGCCACGCGCCGGAATATGTGATGGTGCTGGGCGGAGACCACATCTACACCATGGACTATTCCAAGATGCTGATGGTGCATGTACGCTCGGGCGCCGACCTCACCATCGGCTGCATCGAGGTACCCAGGGAGGAGGCCAAGGCATTCGGTGTGATGTCGGTGGACGCTGACATGCGCATCATCCGTTTCACCGAAAAGCCGGAAGAGCCGGAAACCATTCCGGGCCGCCCGGACATGTCGCTGGCCTCCATGGGCATCTACGTCTTCTCCACCAGTTTTCTCTACAGCGCACTCATCGCCGACGCGGAAGATCCCGACTCCTCCCACGACTTCGGCAAGGACATCATCCCCAAGGCGATCCACCAGGCCACCGCCATCGCCTACCCCTTCCGCAAGGAAGACGGCAGCCAGGCCTACTGGCGCGACGTGGGTACGGTGGACTCCTACTGGAAAGCCAATATGGAGCTGTGCGCGGTGGAGCCGGAACTCAATCTTTATGACCGCAGCTGGCCCATCTGGACCTACCAGACCCAGCATCCGCCGGCAAAATTCGTCTTTGACGACGAAGGCCGGCGCGGAGAAGCCATCGACTCTCTCATTTCCGGCGGCTGTATCCTGGCCGGCGCCCGGGTGAAGCGTTCGGTGATCTTCTTCGCCACCCAGATCGAAAGCTGTTCCCTCATCAAGGACAGCGTGATTCTGCCCAAGGTGACCATCGGCCGGAACTGTCGCCTGAGCAACTGCATCATCGACAAGGGTACCTTCATAGAAGATGGCACTGTCATCGGCGAGGATCCGGACGAGGACGCCAAGCGCTTCCACGTCACCCCCGAGGGCATCGTTCTGGTGACGCCCGAAATGCTCGGCCAGAACCTTTTCATCTCGCAGACGCACACATGACCGGCAAGCTCAATTTCGTTCTTTTGTGGCACATGCACCAGCCCTACTACCGCGAGGGGCTGGAAGGCCCTTACCGCCTGCCGTGGGTCTATCTCCATGCCATCAAGGACTATGACGACATGGCGGCCCATCTGGAGAGCAATCCCCAGATGCGGCTGGTAGTGAACTTCGTGCCGGTGCTGCTGGACCAGATCGAGGATTACGGCCACCAGCTGAGCGCTTTTCTCGAGCAGGGAAAGCCGATGCAGGATCCCCTGCTCAATCTGCTGGCGGGAGTGGACCCCATTCCCTCCGATCTGGCGGGACGCAAAAAGCTGGTAAAAAGCTGCACCCGCGCCCATGCGCCACACATGATCGACCCCTACCCCGCCTACCGGGCATTGGTGAGCCGCTGCCGCTGTGACAGCGGCGAGGAAATGGATGAGCTGCTGCTGGAGTATCTGGACGAGCGTTATTTTCTCGACCTGCTCACCTGGTACCACCTGTCCTGGACCAGTCACAACCTCAAGCAGACGCCGCTGGTCAAACGGCTGATGAAAAAGGGGCGTTTCTTCAGCGAACGGGAGCGCCATGCCCTATTGGAGCTGTTTCGCGACACACTCAAAGGCCTGGTGCCCCGCTACCGGGCGCTGGTGGAAGAGGGACAGATCGAGCTTTCCATGACCCCCTGGGGACACCCCATCGTCCCGCTGCTCAAC
>JALVUB010000025.1 GCA_027023915.1 Sedimenticola sp. | reverse complement strand
GTCCAGTTTCTTGTTGGCCAGGGACCGTTCGAGACTGGCCTTGAGCACCCGGAAGCGCTCCGCCATCAGCCGGGGATGAGCCAGGGCCTGTAGCAGCTTGTCCAGCAACAGGTTCTCCTTGTCGTCATAGCCGTGCACCATGAGCAGCAGGCCACGCTTGGTCGGGTCCAGCGAATAGCCCAGTCCGGCCATTTCCGCCTGGTAGGAATACTCGTTGAGCTGGTCGTCCACCATATCGGCAAACAGAGTGAGCATCACCTGATGGGCGGCGGTGTCGCGCGCCGAAGGCAGCTCGAGGCTTACGGCAAAGGCGCCACGCGGCACGCCGAAGCTCTCGTCCTGTTGGAACCACAGGCTCAGTCCAGGATCCCGTTCAAGCGCCTGGGGAACGGGTGACGGCTTGCCCATGGGCTTGAGTTCCAGCTTCTCCGGCAAGAAGGGATTAGGGGCCGGCAGCGCAAGGCCACCGGCAAGCTTTTCGTCGGCACCGGCCAGCAATTTCGAAGGATCGGGCCTGCTCAGGCTGTAGGGCACCTGGTACCACTTCTCCACCCGGTCGGTTTTCACTTTCTGATCGATGAGGGTAAGCACCAGGTTATCCGGGGTGATGTAACCGATCATCTTGTGGATGAGCTGGGGATCGTAACGCGCCAGCAGATTGACCGCAGTGATGACATCCCGTGGCGGGTACTCAAGCAGCCTGCCGGAAAGGGAGACGGCGTAATCGCTGGGCGACTCTTTCTCCTTGAAGCGGAAATCGATCTCGCTGATGCGCTTGAGCTCATCAAACCGCCAGCGTTCTATCCCCTTGGCCTTGAGCAGGGCCACGTCATCGAAAAAGAGGCGGACGATCCCGGGTATGTGGCGCATTCCCTCCTCGGTGAGATCCATCTCCACCGAAAACAGGGATTCGCTCTCGTCCATGTCGTCACCCGAAGCGGTGAGAGACTCCAGCCACCCCCGCTTTTTGAGCACCGCGTGGAGACTGCCCGGCCCTTCGTGACCAAGAAAATGGGCCAGGTAGTAAAGGGGTCTCTCCTTGTAATAACGGCGAACGGGCGGCAGCGGAAAGTCCAGCTCCAGGCGGTGCAGCTTTTTCAGCGGCTTCACCGACATGGACAACGGCAGTTGCTCGGGCAGATAGATCCGTTGCTCAGGCTTCAGGCGCAGCCGCTCCACTTGATGGTTGGGCACCGCGGAAAAGCGCGTTTCCACCCATCCGCGCAGCACCGGCAGGGGCTGGCGCCCAATGACCACCAACGCCATGATGTTGGCCGAATAGTGCTTGCGATAGAAAGCCAGCAGATCATCCCGCACCGGATGACCGGGCTTGTCGGCCAGTGTTTCAAGATTGCCCACCGAGAATCTGGACCAGGGGCTGGCCGGGTTGTAGCCCTGGCGCTCGGCGGCGGCGATGCGCCAGTCGTCCTCTTTCAGCCGCAGTTTGTACTCGGAATGGACGGCATGTTTTTCGCGCTCCACATAACGGGCATCCATCAGCGGCGCAATGAAAAACTGGGCGAAGCGGTCCAGAGCCGGTTCCAGGGCATCGGGCTTGATATCGAAGAAATAGGTGGTCTGCATGCCGGCGGTGAAGGCGTTGTCGCTACCGCCGTTCTTCTTGATGAAATCGGAATAGTCGTCCACTTCTGGATACTTTTTGGTGCCCATGAAGAGCATGTGTTCCAGAAAGTGGGCCAGGCCGTCGCGCCCGGGCGGGTTGGAGTTGGAACCCACCCCCACGGTCAGTGCCGCGGCCGCCTTGTCGGTTTCAGGGTCCGATACCAGCAGCACTTTCATCCGGTTGGGCAGCTCCAGGTACTGATACTGACGGTGATCGTTGGGGCTCTTGGCCACCTCAACCGCCCTCGCGGCCGTCCCCAGCAGCCAGAACGACACCAGCAGCCATCCGATAACGAGGTTTTTCCAGAACATCAGGTTCTCACTCCACGAGTTGTTTTTTCGATCGGATTCGAATGTCAGACCACAAATGCAGATCCCGGTTTCATCCCCCGCCGCCCGACACGCATGAGACGTAGGTCGGGCTTCAGCCCGACAGCACGCCGGTTCGATGTCGGGCTGAAGCCCGACCTACCGTTGGGTCCGACGGTTCAACTTCCATACAGATGGACCCCGAGCTGGAGTACCCCCCAGGCAAACAGCCCCGCCAGCAGGTCATCCAGCATGATGCCCAGGCCGCCCTTCACCCGCTCGTCCAGCCAGCCGATGGGCCAGGGTTTGAGGATGTCGAAGAGACGGAAGAGAAGGAATCCCCCCACCACCCAGGGCCATCCCGCCGGTGCCGCCGTCATGGTGACGAAGAAGCCGGCGAACTCGTCCCAGACGATGCCGGGGTGGTCGTGGACGCCGAGGTCCCGGGAAGTGCGGTCGCAGATCCAGATACCGGTCAGGATCACCACCGCCAGCACGGTCAGGTAACCGGCCAGGGGCAGGCGCGCCATCAGCAGGTAGAAAGGGACCGCCGCCAGGGTGCCGAAGGTGCCGGGCGCCACCGGCGCCAGGCCCGAGCCGAAGCCGAAGGCCAGCAGGTGGACGGGATTGGAGAGATCGGGCTTCATGGGAAATGGTCCCACCCTTTGGGCATCGGCAACGCCCTCCCCTGCCCGTCCACCACGGCCACACCCTCCCCTTCCACCATACGCCCGATCCCGGCGCAGGCGACGCCGCTGCCGGCCAACGCTTCCAACCTTTCTTCGGGGACGGTGAAGCAGAGTTCGTAGTCGTCCCCCCCGCCCAGCACCGGCCGCCAGTCTTCCCCCAGCACCTCTAGCGCCTGGGGCGAAAGGGGGATGCGCGCCGCTTCCACATGGGCGCCGCAGCCGCTGGCGCGGCACAGATGGCCCAGGTCGGCCACCAGCCCATCGGAAACATCGATGCAGGCCGAGACGACCC
>JALVUB010000024.1:2744-12950 GCA_027023915.1 Sedimenticola sp. | reverse complement strand
CGGGGGGGCGGCGCGGCTGGCGGAAGGGGTGCGGGGGGAGGAGCGGGAACGGAGTGTGGAAATCTACAGGCGGGATTACTGGGACGCTTTTGGAGTTGAGTACCAAGAGGGCAGGGGTGACGCCTTGGTGCTTCATCCAGGCGATCACATGCTGCTGGACCGGTTTCCGTCCCTTCCGGCGGATGGCGCCACCGTCACATTCCACCGGAACGACGCCCTGGTGCATGAGGACCGCCTCTTTCTCACCTGGGAGCATCCCATGGTGCGCGGCGCCATGGCTTTTCTCGACAGCGGCGCGCTGGGGAGCGCCGCCTTCACCGTGCTCGACAGCGGTCCCCTGCCGCCGGGAACGCTGCTGCTGGAGCTGCTCTTCGTGCTGGCATGCAGCGCGCCCGTGGAGCTGGAGGCGCGCCGGTTCCTGCCGCCGACGCCCATCCGCCTGGTGCTCGACCGCAAGGGCAACGACCATGCGGGGCTGCTGCCGCCGGAGCGGCTGCAAGGGACCTCCTTGCACCGCGACCGCGCCACCACCACGGCGGTGATCAAGTCCCAGTCGGCCCTGCTGCGCCAGTTGGTGCAGCAGGGCGAGCGGCAGGCCAGGGCGCGGGCGGAGGAGCTGAAGGCCCGGGCGCTGGCGGCCATGCGCGCCGAGCTGGACGGCGAGATCGCGCGGTTGCGGTCCCTGGAGACCGAGGAGGAGGACGAGGCCCTGCTGGTGTTGACCACCCGCCGGGTGCTGCTGGAAGACTATCTGGAACAGGCGCTGGTGCGGCTTGACGCGGTGCGCCTGCTGGTAAGGAGATGAAGGAGATGAACAGGATGGGTCGGGGGATCTTGCTGCTCTTGCTGCTGGTGATCGGGGTTGCCCAGGCCGGGGAGCGGCCGCGCATCGGGCTGGTGCTCAGCGGAGGGGGCGCCCGGGGGGCCGCCCACGTGGGGGTGCTAAAGGTGCTGGAGCGGCTGCACGTCCCGGTGGACTACATCGCCGGCACCAGCATGGGGGCCATCATTGGCGGGCTCTACGCCTCCGGCATGTCGCCTGAAGAGATCGAAAGGGCGTTGGCGGGGATCGACTGGAACGACATTCTTAAAGATAACACCTCCCGCAGTCTGCTTTCCTTCCGGCGCAAGCGGGATCAGGATCAGTTTCTGACCCGTTCCGCCGTTGGTGTGCGGAATCGCCAGGTGCGGTTGCCGATGGGGTTGATTCAGGGTCAGAAACTGTTGCTGAAGCTGAAGGAACTGACCCGACCGGTGGCGGGAGTGAAGAAGTTTGACAACCTGCCCATCCCTTTTCGTGCCGTGGCCACAGACATAGGCACAGGCCGGGAAGTGGTGCTGGGAAAAGGGGATCTGGCGGTGGCCATGCGCGCCAGTGCCGCCATTCCCAGTGTTTTCGCGCCGGTGAGGATGGGCAGGCTGCTGTTGGTTGACGGTGGTGTTACCGACAATCTGCCGGTGCGGGTGGTACGGGAGATGGGCGCCGATATCGTCATCGCCGTGGACATCAGCACGCCGCTGAGATCGCGCAACGAGATCACCGATGCTCTGACCGTGGCGGATCAGCTCACCAATATCATGACCCGTGGCAACACCGAGCGCAGCATCGCTTCGCTCAAATCCACCGACCTGCTGTTGGTGCCCAAGCTGGGCAATCTCGGCACGATTGATTTTCCTCGGGTTGGCGAGGCCATCGGCATCGGTGAACGGGCTGCCGAGAAGCAGCGGCGGGCGCTGGCCCGGTTCTCGGTCGATCAAGCTGCGTGGAAAGACTGGAAGGCGCGCCGGAGGCCCCACTATCGGCCAAAACCGGTGCGTCTTGCTTTCATTGAGGTTGAGAACGACTCACGTCTCTCCGACCGGGTGTTGCTGGATCGCCTGGAACTGCGTCCCGGTGATCTGTTCGATCTCGAAAAGTTACAGCGCGGCATAGGCCGAATCTACGGCATGGATCTGTTCGAACAGGTGAGCTACCGGCTGGAGCAGCGGAACGGCAAGACCGGCCTGGTGGTGAAGGCTCGTGCCAAGTCCTGGGGACCAAACTATCTGCTTTGGGATCTGCGTTTCTTTGCAGACTGGCAGAGCGGCACCGGCCTCAACGTGGGAGCCGGTTACACCCGTACCGCCATCAATCCCCTGGGCGGCGAGCTGCGCGCCATCGCCCGCATTGGTGAGCGGCCCAGCCTCTTTCTGGAGTGGTACCAGCCCCTTTGGTACAAGAATCCGGTGTTCATCAATCCCCAGGTGGAGCTGTTGCGGCGCACCATGGGCTTCTTCAAGGACGGCAGTGAATTTGCGGAATATGACTTTCGACAGGCCCGTTTCAGGCTGGATGTCGGGCAGGAGCTGGGAGACTGGGGGGAGATCAGGCTGGGTTATCAGCTCGCCTACGATCGTTACCGGCTCAACATTGGCGAGCCGCTATACCTGCCCCACAACGGTGGCGAGCACGAGGGAAGGGTGAGCCTTCAGCTCCAAGCCGACACGCTGGACAGCCTTTACTTTCCCACATCGGGATACCGGGGGCATCTGGCTTACAGGGTGTATCGCAAGGTTTTGGGGGGCGATCAGAATTTCGAACAGCTGTTCGCCCGTGTTACCCTGGCGAAAACGGTGGGACGCAACACCCTGCTGCTCCATGGTCAGGCCGGCTACAGCCACCGGCCCGGCAATGGAAACGCACTTTGGCCTCTATACGGCCGTTTCGACCTGGGTGGCTTTCTCAACCTTACCGGGCTGCATCACTACGAGCTGACCGGTCCCTACATGGCGTTTGGTTATGCCGGATTCATGCGGCGGATTGGGGGACGTTTTTCACCCGTGCCCGCCTATGTGGGGGCGACCCTGGAGGTGGGTAACACCTGGCAAAAAGAGAGCGGCTTCGGCAACCGCTGGGTTACTGGTGGCAGCCTCTTTTTGGGGTTGGATACGCCAGTGGGACCGCTCTATCTCGGTCTGGGGGTGGCCGAGAACAATCGTGAAACTGCATTCGTCTTTCTCGGCTCGCCCTTCTGAACAGGGCATGCGCGCCCGCTTGGGCTCCTTGGGAGAGGGGAAAAGCCCGTGGGGCGGCCAACCAGCCTAGAACCACCGGTTACCCCTCAATAACTCCGTTTCTCACCAATACCCGGTGAATCTTTCTTGCGCTTCGCGCCAGCTGGCTCAGTTCCGCCAGCCCTGGTTTCTCGCCGGCATCGAGACGTGCCTCCCACCCCTCCAGCTCTGAAGAGAGGAACTCCAGCAGCTTGAGCGAGCAGGCATTGCAGCCGTCGCGGCAGAGTTCCGCTTCCGAAAGATCCATGGGAATGGTGGCACGGATCTCGGCGATGAGACGGCGCATGGCCTCTGGCGTGTCGGGTTTGCTGCGGGACATGGAGACATTGTACCGCTGGCGGCCCGCAAGCCAGGTCACCAACAGTCAGAGACCGTCATGCCGCTGGAGGCGCTCTTGAGTCCCTTTGTGCCGATGTGGTTGTAGGTGAGGGTGCCGCATTTGTCGTTGGCCTGGTCTCCCTGAGGCGCGGCTTCCAGGGTGAAGGCGGTTGACGTCAGGGTAGTGGCGCTGATGGTGTAATAGTTACCGTCGGTGGTGGTATAAGCAGCGGCCAGCTTTGTATTGTCGGTGTTGTCGATCGCCGGACAGCTTTTGTTGTTATAGACGTTGTACTCCGTATGACAGCGCTCCAGTACCTGGGCGGTGCGCAGAAGCGCCGACTGGGCATCCGAGCGCCGGCTTTTACGCACCTGGCCGAGATAGCTGGGATAGGCTATGGCCGCGATGATGCCGATGATTGAAACCACGATCATCAGCTCGGTAAGTGTAAACCCCCTGTTGGGCATTGCATCGGTTTTCATGGATCGGTCCTGGCTTGCGTGGCGTCAAGGCATGATTTCCCGCCAGTTTAGTCGTTTTGGCACAACAGGCGCCTTCCTCTTGATGGGATCGCCGGGCTTTGGCGTGGCGTTATTGTTCTGCGAGGCTATGGGTACTATGGTGGCGGAAGTTGCTGTTTCATAAGTGATGACCGGCGTAAAGGCTTCTCCCAAGCCCACGGTGATATCGGTGGTGACAGCGTTGCCGGTGGCTTTTACATAAGTGCCCGTGGGGAAGCCGCCGTCGGCAAGCCGGAACAGATAGAGCTTGGCGATATGGCCTCCGCAGCTGCTTTCGGTAGCGTTGTTTTCCGTCCCTGGAACCAGCAATACGCCACTGCGCTTGTCGATCGCCGACGCATCGGTGATGGAGGCGTCGCCTGGCAACCAGCGTGGGCCGGCGCCAGTATCTCCCGGGTCGCTGCCATGGACGATGGGATGGCCGTCGCTGTTGTCGTCGTTATAGTCGTAGCTGTCCGTGGAAGGACCGCCGGCTTTCGTGGTCCACAGGATTTTCCATTGGCTGCCTGAGTCATCCCAGCGGTAAACGGCGATCTGGTTGGAGTTCGTGGTTGCCCAAAGATAAGTGTAACCGCCGTTTACGCTTTCGGTTCCCACCCAGTCGACCTTTCCGTCAAGCGCGCCGCCGTTACTGTTGGTTGTGATTTCAGTGGTGGTGTTGTTGGCGAAATCCACCTGCAACAGACGACCGTCGGCCATGCCGACGACTGGTTCGCCATTCAGTTCGGAGACCGTGGCGTTGCTGCTGGCGGTGCCATTCAGGGAAACCGAGTCCACCTGGCCGTCATGCAGCCGTATCCGGTAGGCGGTGCCTTGCGCCGAGCCATCGTTGCGGACATAAAAAGCGTATCCCGTTCCCGTGGTGTCGTTCCATATCGCGGGCGCCGTGGGGTGAGGACTGGTGTAGCCGCTCTGCTCGTCGATTTTGATTACCTGATCGGGCACGGGAACATGGTTGCTGTCGGTGGTTATTTGCACCACATAATGGAATTCCCCGCCACGACCGGCGCCAACCAAATAGGTGTGCCAACTGCTTCCGTTTTTCGCATACGCCAGCGTAAAGCCGCCGTCCATCGGCTTGCCCTGTTGGAATGTTTCATAGTTTTTCAGTTCCCCCAGCAAGGGGCGTGGCAACCAGCCCCACTTCAGGGTGCCGTTGTCGGCATCCACCGCGTAAAGGAAACCGTCATCGCTCGAGAACAGCACGATGGGCTTCCAGTTGGCATTGGCCTGCACAAAGCCGCGAAAATCGCCATGCCCGGCCAGGGCGTCGGATCGGGGCCGATCGACATAGACCGGCTTCATCGTTCGGCTGGATATGGTGCCCACGAGGCTGCCTTTCCTTCTGTTGGCAAGATAGGTGCCGTTGTCGTAATTGGGATCGATGGTGTAACCGCGGATCACCGAGGCGGTGGGGTTTTTGCCGCTGGTCTGCAGGTCACCATCCGCCACGCAGCTGGAATCGTTGAACTGGCAGATGGTGCCGTCCGCCTGATTACTCTTCAGCAGATTTTCCCTAAGGGTAACCGTCATCAGATAACCATCGTTGGGGTCGGCCGGATCATCGAAATCGGCCGCGTCCCAAAGCAGGTTACCGATGGTGCCCGCCGTGGTGACAGGATAAGCGTAGAGGTGGCCCTGGCGGTTTCCGGTATTGAAGTCGCTGGCGGTCACATAAACCTTGCTGCCACTGCTGGTGCTGGTGCCGCCAGAGGAGATGACGGTTCCTTTCAGTGAGGTGAAAACCGCGGTCAACGCCTTGGTCAGATCCTGCGCGCTTGCAACGCGGTAGGCCTGATGGGTGCCGCCGGCCGCGGCGATATCATCCGCTTGTTTGATATTGCCCTGGTTCGAGCTGATGATGATGACATACACCTTGACGTTCAGCTCTTCATAGAGCTTTTTCGCCGCTTCCGACGGATCGGCGAAGGTCTTGTGGCCGTCGCTGTCCACTGTGTAGCGTCCGTCCTCCTTGCCGTCGATTACCAGAAGTATGTTGTTGCTGCGGCAGTTGTCGTAGCTGTCTTCTTCCTTGTAGGCCTTGAAATAGGCGGCCGCATCCATGAGGGAGTCGTAAACCGGGCTCTGGGTGGATTTGTAACTTCCAGGAAGAATGCTGGCGGAAATGGAGCGTTTCTCGCCCGAAGAGGTCTCTATCGTTTGGCTGGAGGGATCGTATTCCAACCCGGAAGGGTCCATCTGGGGATAGGAGGGGTTGACCCACTCCCGGATGGTTTCGCGTTGATCCACATAACCCTTGTCAGGGTCCGGCAGATCGAGAAACACCCCCATGTGGTTTACTCCCGATTTGTTCCAGCTTCCCATGGCCGAGGCGGCATCGGAAGCCACCCCGGCGGGATAGGTGGTGCTGTAGCTGTCGTTGTCGGGATCGTAGCTGGCCTTGCCGGACCAGCCGCTGAAGGTGCCCACTGGCTTGTTGAGGGTGCCTTCATGGGTGCCTTCAAAGACGTCGGGAATATAGGTGAAATAAGCAGATTCGGTGGAGCCGTCCGGCATTTTCAGCGTATTGCTCACCCGTCCAAGCGCATCGCGAAAAGTACGAGTGACGCCATCCCAGCATTTTTCCGTCCATGAAACCGAATTTATGTTGCCACTACTGTCAAAATCCGGTTCATTGAGATAAACGTAATAACGGGTTTCCGGATTCCACTTGTTGGCATAGTTATGGATGAAGTCCTTGTTGGATACCCATGCGGATTGAAAAAAGTTGGCTTGGGAGTTATAGCGTGTGTAGCACAGATAGTGCTTGGGTGGTTCTTCCGGATTGGATGGATATTTGTATTGCAGGGAGGTGTCGATGCCGCCGGAGCCAAAACTGCAACGCCAGGTATTGCCCCACTTGTCCTGGCAATAGGTTGACAGGTCGTTGCCCTGGTAATCGTGATTACTGCGTTGGCCGCACGTCGATTCAGAGCAGGTGACGCCACGCTGACCATTTGGGAAGCGGCGGTATTGGAGCTCCTGGGGAAGTCCTTTTCCACCCGACAGGGGAACATAAGCCTTCAATAACCCGTTTTCCCAGCGGTTTGCTCCGCTGCCTGCTGTTTTTCCAAAAAGGGCGGAACTGTTATTGTAATTTGACCAGATTCGCCACCATTCGACGTTGCGGAAGTTTTTGGGATCTTTCCCAAAAGCGGTTTTTTGACTGTCGGTCCAAGTTGTCAATATGGTGGTTTCGTTTTCTGGATGGACTTTTGGCCAGGTATTGTTGGTAACGTTTGTGGCGCTGGCGAGCTCCAGGCCGAAAGCCTGTCGAAAGGTGGCAAAACCAAAGTTGATGTTTTTTGTGACATCACTGTCGAGCAGATCGAAGAAGGTTTTTTTGGCGATATAGAATTTGCTTTCAGGCTGGTCGCCCAAAAGACGATAGGGTGCCATGCTGCCAACGCCGGTGTCGGCGGGGTCGTTACAGCCGTCGTCATCGAAACGGGGAATTCCGGTGTAAAGCGGGTCGCCATCACTTTTCATCGCCGCGGGACAGGGCGCGCTGCCATTGGCGTTGACCAGCGCGCGGTTATATTCTGAACTGCTCTTGTCTCGTGTGTATCTTGGATAGTGTATGTCGTCCATTTTTCGATTCATGGAAAAACTGTTTCCAAGAATGACCATCAGGTTGGGGGCGACAGTGACCGTCGAATCATCGGTGCGGACGGCGGTGGCATAGAAAAACAGCACGGTGGAAATGAAGAAGGAGGAGATAAGACGGCTTGAATGGCGCATGGTGTGCCTCCTCATGACCCCTATGGCCGTTGGAACTGGGTTTGTAACCAGATGGAGGTTCCGTCTCCCTGGCTGTAGGCGGTGATCTGGAAACGGTGTTGCGCCGAATGGCGCCCCTGGTATTCGATCATGTAGTAAGTTTGGAAGTTGTTGTCGCCGTTGTTTTGCAACATCGTTCCATTCTGGACGATGTTTTTCCAGCGATCATTTCTGTCTGGTGGCTCCGCGCAGATGCCATTACTGCAACCGCTGGCCGGCACCGTCAAAACCACATCCATGTTGGAGGCTTGTTTTTCTCCATATCGCAAAGCGCGTTCAGTCAGTTGGAAAGCCTTTTGGCGTTGGAGATAGGCACCAGCCATTTTTTCTTCCAAAATCGTGGAGTGCATGGCGCCCACGCCAATCAAGGTCATTACCACCAAAAACATCAGTGTCACAATCAATGCGGCGCCCGATTGACGTATCGATGGTACGGGGGTGGCGTTCATAACAGCTTGTTTCGCAGTGCAATGGTTGTTGTGTAGCTTTTCTTCATCCGCCCCGTTTTTGTTGAATTGGTATTGTCCTCCGCTGACTGAAAAGTGAGTGTAAGGCGAACGCTTAGTATCTTTTTCCAGGGGCTGGCGATACTGCTTCCGCATGCGGTGGGTGAGGCGGCGTTGAAGTGAGTGGCGGAATCGAAACAGTCCACGGCACCGTCGTCATCAATATCGATTCCATATAAAACGGCCATTGCCGCCACGTCCGATAGCAGCGCTTGGGTCTCTGTTCCGGACTGGCAAGTCAAATTGGTTCCGTTCAGGAAAAATTTCTCGCTGACCAAGGTACCCGCTGTGGGCGCGGGATTGCCGATGCAGTCCGGCCAGCTGCCGTCGCTCCGGTAGCGGATGACGACTTCATCATCCTTGCCGCGAATGACTTCACCAGTAGCGAAAGAATTTTCCTGGGAGGCGGGAAAGGCGGTGGAAAAGTCCAAAGAGGGGTCGTTCCGGTATCCCGCCATGCGAATGTGGCGCGCCAACAGGTTCATGGCGAAGCGGGCGTTTTCCTGGATTCTGGCCAGCGCCTCATTGATACGGTAGGTCTGTTGGTTGACCACGAACACCTGGATGGCCGCCGCCGTCAGAATCAGGCCGATGACCATGGCAACCATCATGGAAATCAGGGAAAATCCGAACTGGCCGTTTTTGTTCATGGCTGGAAGGTGGTTACAAAACGTTTGAACACTGGGTTGCCGGTGCGGTTGTCGGTTTCGATCCACCAGATTTTCACCGCGTAGAGGCTGCCGTTCCCGTCGCAGCCGTATTCGTTTGTTGCGACAGTCCCGTCGTCGTTACTGTCACCTCCGTCCTCCGGGGTCGAATCGAGGCAGACCGTTCCGGTGCCGCCCGGCAGTTCGTTGGCCAGTATGTCCCGCCATTTGGCAAGATCGTGGCGAGCCATCTCGCTGGGAGTGCAGGACTCCACCTTGGAGCCGTTCCATTCGCAATTTGTCTGCTTGTTGTTGCTTTGGGTTCCTTGGTCACCCTGGTCGTTCTGGTTGCCGTGGTCGTTCTGATTGCCCTGGTCAGTTTGGTCGGTTTGGTTGGTTTGGTCGGTTTGGTCGGTTTGGTCGGTTTGGTCAGCCGTGTCGGGCGGATCGGTAAAATCACCATTGTCATCCAGATAGGCGGAGCGGTTGGCTCGTATGCGGTCGGTAATATCGTATGAGAGCAGGGTGGCTTCGGTACGAAGGTTCGCGCCCTCGCTGCCCTGGAGACTGACAGTTTGCAGCTTGGCCATTCCCAGCAGGCCGATGCCCAGAACCAGGGTGGCGATGAGTACTTCGATAAGCGTAAATCCCTTTTGACGCTTCATGGGCAACTCACTTCAGTGTCTAGACGAAGCCGGCCTGTTTGTGAGAGCACCAACTTCCTGCCCAGACTGCCGCTGCGGTCATCGCAGATTTTGATGGATCCCGCCTGGAAAGCGCCGTTGACCAGTTGGCTCTGGCCGCTGGCGACATAGGAGATGTAACTGCTCACGTTTCCATTGCCGGTCATGGTGATTTGACCGTTGAAGGATTCGTGAGTCCGCAACAGAATTTCGTTGTCGGGGTCATAGGCGGCGTCGTGGTTGGAATCGGTGAACACCAGCCAGCCCTGTTGCCAACCGCCGTTGCTGGCGCAGGTGGCGCCGTCGGCGCTGATACAGACAGTGACCCGCTTGCCCCGCTTGACCGCTTCGATTCGTGCGAGGTTGAGCGAAGCGGTCAGCGCGTTGCCGGCGTTGGTCAAAAGGCTGTTTTTGTAGAAATCCTTCAGGTTGGGCACGCCCACAGCCAGCAGGATGGCAAAGACCGCCACCGTGGCCATGAGTTCGATGAGGGTGATCCCCCTTTGTGTTTCGCTTTCCATGCTTGTTCCGTGGAGCGCCCTGTATTCATTGCCATTTGGCGCAACTTTTTCTGACAGAAGCTGTAAACTTCATGTCTTTTTCCGGCATGTGTGCCCATCAGCAAGATCGATTGCGGTTGGGCGAGCCATGATGCCGAAGTTAAGGAAGGCCTGAAAAATTCAGGCCTTCCTTAAT
>JALVUB010000024.1:0-2734 GCA_027023915.1 Sedimenticola sp. | reverse complement strand
ACATACTACCTATACCAAAAGTCGTTACGCTGTCAATTTCGTTATTGGTATCAAGTTCTCATTTTAGGAAAGGTCTGAAAAATTCAGACCTTCCCAATCCGAAAACGCGGTTTCCGGTTTGCTTCATTTTGAATCACTTGCGTGATTGAAAATGACGGGACTTCCCTGTCCCGCGCGGGCAGCTCGAATTTTTCGAGCCGCCCTTATGAAATAGGACAATTGTCATATAAAATCACATAAATAAGTTATTGAAAGAAAAGAAAACAGGATTTTTGAATATTTTTCTGGTAGGATAGCGCCACTGCTACCTTTCGCTGCCTGCGGAGGACTAGGAAACACCATGGCCGAACGACCTGATATCGACCCCCAGGAGACCCGGGAGTGGCTCGATGCCCTGGAAGCGGTGCTCGAAAACGAGGGGCCCGAGCGCGCCCACTATCTGTTGGAGCAGCTCATCGACAAGGCGCGGCGCACCGGCGTCTATCTGCCCTTCAAGGCCACGACCGCCTATCTCAACACCATTCCCGCCAGCCAGCAGCCGCCCTTTCCGGGCAACCGGGCCATGGAGCGGCGCATCCGCTCCTTCATCCGCTGGAACGCAATGGCCATGGTGGTGCAGGCCAACCGCAAGACTTCCGAGTTGGGCGGCCACATCGCCAGCTTCGCGTCCGTGGCCACCCTCTTCGACGTGGGCTTCAACCACTTCTTTCGCGCCACCAACGAGGAGCAGGAAGGGGATCTCGTCTTCTTCCAGGGCCATTCGGCGCCCGGCATCTACGCCCGCGCCTTCCTCGAGGGGCGGCTCACCGAGGAGCAGCTCAACAACTTCCGCCAGGAGGTCGAAGGCAAGGGGCTCTCTTCCTATCCCCATCCCTGGCTGATGCCCAATTTCTGGCAGTTCCCCACCGTCTCCATGGGGCTGGGGCCGCTGATGGCCATCTACCAGGCCCGTTTCATGCGCTATCTCCAGGACCGGGGCATCGCCGATACCGAAGGGCGCAAGGTGTGGGCCTTCCTGGGCGACGGCGAGATGGACGAACCGGAATCCCTGGGGGCCATCTCCCTGGCCGCGCGCGAGCGGCTGGACAACCTCATCTTCGTGGTCAACTGCAACCTGCAGCGCCTCGACGGCCCGGTGCGCGGCAACGGCAAGATCATTCAGGAGCTGGAAGGCAGCTTCCGCGGCGCCGGCTGGAACGTCATCAAGGTGATCTGGGGCGGCTACTGGGACCCGCTGCTGGCGCGCGACAAGCAGGGGCTGCTGCGCCGCCGCATGGAGGAGGCGCTGGACGGCGACTACCAGGCCTACAAGGCCAAGGGCGGCGCCTACACCCGCGAGCACTTCTTCGGCAAGTACCCCGAGCTGCTGGAGATGGTGGCCAACATGAGCGACGAGGACATCTGGCGCCTCAACCGCGGCGGTCACGATCCCATCAAGATCTATGCCGCCTACAAGGCGGCGGTGGAGCACCGCGGCCAGCCCACCGTGATCCTGGCCAAGACGGTGAAGGGCTACGGCATGGGCGAGGCCGGCGAGGGGCAGAACATCACCCACTCGCAGAAGAAGATGGCGGAGAGCGCCCTGCGCCAGTTCCGCGACCGCTTCAACATTCCCATCACCGACGAGCAGCTCGCTTCGGTGCCTTTCTACAAGCCGGCGCCCGACAGCGAGGAGATGAAGTACATGCGCGAGCGGCGCGAGGCCCTGGGGGGCTTCCTGCCCAGCCGCCGCAGCGAGGTGAAGCCCCTGGAGGTGCCGCCCCTAGAGACCTTCAAAGCGCTGCTGGAAAGCTCCGGCGAGCGCCGGCTCTCCACCACCATGGCCTATGTCCGCTTCCTCTCCACCCTGGTGCGGGACAAGAAGGTGGGCAAGTACGTGGTGCCCATCGTTCCCGACGAGGCGCGCACCTTCGGCATGGAGGGGATGTTCCGCCAGCTCGGCATCTACTCCCACGTGGGCCAGCTCTACACCCCCATGGATGCCGACCAGGTGATGTACTACCGCGAGGACAAGCAGGGGCAGATCCTGCAGGAAGGGATCAACGAGGCGGGCGCCATCTCCTCCTGGATCGCCGCCGCCACCGCCTATGCCAACCACGGCGTCACCATGATCCCCTTCTACATCTACTACTCCATGTTCGGCTTCCAGCGGGTGGGGGATCTGGCCTGGGCGGCCGGCGACATGCAGGCGCGCGGCTTTCTCATCGGCGGCACCGCCGGGCGCACCACCCTCGCGGGCGAGGGGTTGCAGCACCAGGACGGCCACAGCCACCTGGCGGCGGCCACCATCCCCAACTGCCGCAGCTACGACCCCACCTTCGCCTACGAGCTGGCGGTGATCCTGCAGAGCGGCCTGGAGCGGATGTTCGCCCAGGGCGAGAACGTCTTCTACTACGTCACCGTGATGAACGAGAACTACACCCATCCGGCCATGCCGGAGGGGGCGGAAGAGGGGATCGTCCGCGGCATCTACCGCTTCTCGCGCGGCGCGCCGCGGCGCAAGAAGCGGGTGCAGCTCCTCGGCTCTGGCGCCATCCTGCGCGAGGTGATCGCCGCCGCCGAGCTGCTGGAGAAGGACTGGCGCATCGCCGCCGACGTCTGGAGCGTCACCAGCTTCACCGAGCTGGCGCGGGACGCCCAGGAGGTGGAGCGCTGGAACCGGCTCCATCCCATGGAGAAGCCGCGCACCGCCTATGTCGCCGCGCAGCTCGGTGAAGCTGGTGACGCTCCAGAC
>JALVUB010000023.1 GCA_027023915.1 Sedimenticola sp. | reverse complement strand
GGCTCGGTGACATTGCCGCCATTCCCCTCAAGGAAGTGGACGGCACCCAGGTGCGCGTCAGTGATGTGGCCAAGGTGGAGTTCGGCGGCGAAATTCGACAGGGCGCCCTCACCATGACCCGCCGTGATGCCAGCGGCGAACCGGAAGCCCTCGGCGAAGTGGTAGCCGGCATCGTGCTCAAACGCATGGGCGCCAATACAAAGGCCACCATCGATGGCATCAAGGAACGCGAAGCGCGCATCCAGCAGGCCCTGCCGGACGGTGTGCAGTTTGAGGTGTTCTACGACCAGGCAGATCTGGTGGAAAAAGCCGTCAGCACAGTGGTCACCGCCTTGCTGCTGGCCTTCGTCTTTATCGTCATCGTGCTGGCCCTGTTCCTGATGAACCTGCGTGCCACGGCCTTGGTTTTGCTGTCCATTCCGCTTTCCATTGGCCTGGCCTTGTTGGCGATGGCCAGCCTGGGCATGTCCGCCAACCTGATGTCGCTGGGTGGCCTGGCCGTGGCCATCGGCATGCTGGTGGATGGCTCCGTGGTGATGGTGGAAAACATCTTTAAACACCTGAGCCAGAAAGAGGGCGGTCACGATCAACAAGGCGGCATCGCCTTGAGGGTAAAAGACGCAGCCCAGGAAGTGGCGCGGCCGGTGTTCTTCGCCGCCAGCATTATCCTGGTGGTGTTCCTGCCCCTGTTCGCCTTCGAGGGGGTGGAAGCCAAGATGTTCGTGCCCATGGCCATCAGCATCATGCTCGCCATGACCGCCGCCGTACTGGTGGCGCTGATCGTGGTGCCGGCACTGGCCGGGTTCCTGTTCCGCAATGGCGTGGAAGAAAAGCCCAACAAGCTGATGCGCTGGCTGGAAGCCCGCTATCGCACCCTGCTGGGCAAAGCCATGCAGGCCCGTAAAGTGGTGGTCGGTGGCGCGGTGGGTTTGTTTGCCCTGGCACTGGCAACCACGCCGTTTATTGGCACTGAATTTGTGCCGGTGCTGGAAGAGGGGACGTTGGCGTTACGCGTAACGCTGGCCCCATCCTCCAGCCTCGATACTGCGTTGGACGTGGGGCAAAAACTGGAGAAGGAAATCATGACCTTCCCGGAAGTCACCTACGCGCTTAGCCGGGTAGGGCGTGCCGAAATCGGTGGCGACCCGGAACCGGTGAGCAACGTGGAAATCTATATCGGTCTCAAGCCTGTAGATGAATGGGAGAGCGCCAGCAATCGCCTGGAGCTACAGGAAAAAATTCAGCAGAAACTGGAAAAACATCCCGGCCTGCTACTCAACTTTTCCCAGCCCATCGCCATGCGCGTGGACGAATTACTTTCTGGTGTAAAAGCCCAGCTCGCCATCAAACTGTTTGGCCCGGATCTCGACGTGCTGCAGGAAAAAGGCGAAGCCATCACCCAGGCCGTCAAGGAAGTCGACGGCGCCACCGACGTGCAACTGGAACAGATCGCCGGTGAAGCCCAACTGGTCGTCACTCCGGACCGCAACGCCCTCAGCCGCTATGGATTGAGCGTGGATCAGGTCATGGATCTGGTCAGCAATGGCCTGGGCGGCGGCAGCGCCGGGCAGGTGATCAATGGCAACGAGCGCTACGACATCTACGTGCGCCTGGAGCAGAACGCCCGCAAGGACGCCGAAGCCATTCGCAACCTGCGCCTCAAAGCCGCCGACGGTGCCTGGGTGCGGCTCATGGATGTGGCGGACGTCTCCCTGGTCTCCGGCCCGCCCCAGATCAGCCGCGACGACGTGCAACGCCGCGTGGTTATCCAGGCCAATGTGGCCGGTCGTGACATGGGCTCAGTGGTGGCCGACATCCAGCAGGCCATCGACAGCGAAGTCGACCTGCCCGCCGGCTACAGCGTGGACATCGGCGGCCAGTACGAAAACCAGCAGCGCGCCCAGCAACGTCTGGCCATGGTGGTACCCGTGGCTGTGGGCCTGATTGCCCTGCTGCTCTACTTCGCCTTCGGCTCCGTGGCCCAGGCTGCTCTCATTCTGGTCAACGTCCCCCTGGCCCTCATCGGCGGCATCCTCGCATTAGCCCTCAGCGGCCAGTACCTGTCCGTGCCTAGCTCCGTGGGCTTTATCACCCTGTTCGGCGTGGCGGTGCTCAATGGGGTAGTCATGGTGGAAGCCATCAATCACCGCCTGCGCGATGGCGAAGCACTGGAGACGGCGATCTTTGAAGGCGCGGTGTCACGCCTGCGACCGGTACTGATGACCGCGCTCACTTCCATGCTGGGGCTGATTCCCATGTTGCTGGCGACGGGAGTAGGCAGTGAGGTGCAGCGGCCACTGGCGGTGGTGATTGTGGGTGGGTTGGTGTCGGCCACGGCGTTGACCTTGTTGGTGTTGCCGAGTCTTTATGGGGTGTTTTCTAGGGAGGAAGTCGCCGAATTACGCTGATAATGCGGGCTCCCCGGCTTTTAAGGCCGGGGAATTCTTCCCGTTTTTCACCAGCGCGCAAGTTGAATATGTAGGATATGGCTTACAGATTTTTGTAAGTTGCTGAGATAAAGTGATTTTTCAGAGAAGCAGATGCAAGAAAAGTCCGAGTAAAAATTGGGTATCCGGAATATCTGGTTGATCTCTGGGTATCATGGGGAGGTAACAACTCCCCACTTCATCGGATTCCTTGGTTGATATGTCACTCAGGCCATTAAGGTACCTACAAAGCCTGGAACGTGTATGGACAATGACACTTACATGGCTTGGAGAGAGGGCGAGGCCAAGCTGAATGCAGAGCAACTCCCTCGCCCGTACCAAAACCGACTATTTCGGCCCAGCCCGCTCAATCAGCTCATCGTATCCTGGAGCCGGTATTCTCCGGACCAGTGAGACGGCGCTGTGGCTCGACTGTAATGTGTACTAATGACGGGCACTGAGCCTGGATACGCTGCCTATAAACGGCAGGCGAATCAGGAGCATGCGAAACGATCGAGACAATGGCGGCGTGAATATTTGGTCCAATGGCCCAGAGGTG
>JALVUB010000022.1 GCA_027023915.1 Sedimenticola sp. | reverse complement strand
TGGATGGCGAGGGTACGTTGTCGGATCTTCGCTTCCGGGATCTGCCCGGGCTTCTCAGCCCCGGCGATCTGCTGGTTTTCAACGATACCCGGGTGATGCGGGCCCGCCTTTTCGGTCGCAAGGAGACCGGTGGCAAGGTGGAGATGCTCATAGAGCGGCTGCTGGAGCCGGAACGGGCGCTGACGCAGGTGCGGGCCAGCAAGCCGCCACGGGCGGGCAGCCGCATTTTCGTGGGGGAGTCGTCCCTGGTCGTGGAGGGACGGCGCGACGCCATGTTTCTGGTGACTCTGGAGTCAGGCAACTTCAAACAGTTGATGGAAACCCACGGCCATGTGCCCCTGCCGCCCTACATCCGCCGCGAAGATGAAAGATTCGACGAATCCCGTTATCAGACGGTTTATGCCGACCGCGAAGGTTCGGTGGCGGCTCCCACGGCAGGACTCCATTTTGACAAGACGCTGCTTGAGCGCCTGACGGAGATGGGTGTGCGCCAAGCGCGCGTCACCCTCCATGTGGGCGCTGGAACTTTTCAGCCGGTGCGTTGCGAAGATCTCTCGGAGCACCGGATGCACGCCGAATGGCTGGAGGTGGATCAGGCGGTTTGCGATGCCGTCGCGGAAGCCCGCGAGCAGGGAGGGCGCGTGGTGGCGGTGGGAACCACCAGTGTGCGCAGCCTGGAGACGGCCGCCGCTGAAGGAGAGCTGCGGCCCTTTTCTGGCGAAACCCGGCTTTTCATCACCCCCGGCTACGATTTTCAGGTGGTGGATGCGCTCGTGACCAATTTCCACCTGCCGGAATCGACTCTTCTCATGCTGGTATGTGCTTTTGGCGGCTATCAACAGGTGATGGCCGCCTATCGCCATGCGGTGGAGGCGGGCTACCGCTTTTTCAGCTATGGTGACGCCATGTTTCTGGAACGCCAAACGAAAAAAGGCGCGGCTGGGGGCGCCGCGCCAAAAGTTCCACCAAAGGAGGATGGAGGAGTGTACTGACTCTTCAGCACGTGGTGATTTTCTAATATCGCCGGAGGGGCGACATTGATAATTGTCAACTTCTTAATTGAAAGATTATTTTGCAAAGGCGCGGGAACGGTTGGTCGTGGAGTTTGAACTGAAGCGCTCTTCTGGTCGGGGGCGGCGTGGTCTGTTGCGTTTTCCCAGAGGCGACATAGATACGCCGGCCTTCATGCCGGTGGGCACCTATGGCACCGTGAAGGCGATGACGCCCGAGGAGTTGGAGGGGTTGGGGGCGCAGATCATTCTCGGCAACACCTTCCACCTCTGGCTGCGCCCGGGTACCGAAGTGATCCGGCTCCATGGCGATCTCCACGATTTCATCCATTGGCAGAGGCCCATCCTTACCGATTCCGGTGGTTTTCAGGTCTACAGCCTGGGAGAGATGCGCAAGATCACCGAGGAGGGGGTCCATTTCCGCTCGCCGGTGAACGGCGACCGGGTCTTTCTGGGGCCGGAGGAGTCGATGCGGATTCAGCGCGAGCTGGGTTCCGATATCGTTATGATCTTTGACGAATGCACTCCTTATCCCGCCACCGAGGAGGAGGCGCGTCTCTCCATGGAGCTCTCCCTGCGCTGGGCCGGGCGCAGCAAGGCGGCCCACGGCGACAATCCCGCCGCCCTCTTCGGCATCGTTCAGGGCGGCGTCTACCCGGAGTTGCGCGCCCGCTCTCTCGAGGGCCTGATGGAGATCGGTTTCGACGGCTACGCCGTGGGTGGCCTCTCCGTGGGCGAGCCGCCGGTCGACCGCTGGCGCATTCTCGATTTTCTCGCCGACCGGCTGCCGGCCGACAAGCCCCGCTATCTCATGGGCGTGGGCACGCCAGAGGATATCGTCGAGGCAGTGTGGCGGGGCATCGATATGTTCGACTGCGTGCTGCCCACCCGTAACGCCCGCAATGGTCATCTCTTCACTCACGAGGGGGTGGTGCGCATCCGCAACGCCCGCCACGCCCGCGACACCGGGCCGGTGGACCCGCACTGCGACTGCTACACCTGCCGCAACTACAGCCGCGCCTACCTGCGCCACCTGCAACGCTGCAATGAAATCCTTGGTGCCCGCTTGGCCACTATTCACAATCTCTATTATTACCAGAAGCTCATGGCCGACCTGCGGCACGCCATCGAGACCGACCGGCTGGCCGGATTCCGCCAGGGGTTTTACGAGATACGGGGCGCGATGCCGCCGGGCACGGCGTAGGAGAAGTTCCCGAACACCGGATGTCCTGGTTTGGCTATTCCGATACTGAATCCACCACCGACTCCAAGCTGCCTTTTGCCAGTCTGGTATGAATGCGCTGTCCAACTTCCAAGGTGGAGGCGTCAGTAATCACCTGGCCAGTTTCGGCATCGGTAGTGATGGAGTAGCCCCGCGCCAGGGTCTGCAAGGGGCTGACCGCATGGAGAGCGCGGGAGAGCAGGGCCAGCCGCTCCTGGCGCTGGCGCAGCAGGCGGGGGATGGCGGAGTCCAGGCGCTGGCGCAGGTTGTGTGTCTGTTGCTCCAGTAATGCCAGCCGTTGGCCGGGCGAATGGCGCAACAGGGCGCTTTCCAGCCGCGTGAGTCGGGTTTTGTTCCGTTCCAGCAATGCCGGCAGGGTACGCTCCAGCCGCAGGCTCAGTTCATCAAGCCGTTGGGCCTGTTGTTCCAGCCGTCGGCCGGGGTGGAGCAGGCGCAGTTTGTGAAAAGCGTGGGACAGGCGTTGGCGGTAGCCATCCAACAACAGATTCAGCTGTCGTTCCATGCGCTGTTCCAGGTTCGCCAGCCGTTGCTGGAGGTGTTGCCGGTCGGGCGTGGCCAGCTCGGCGGCGGCGGAAGGGGTGGGGGCGCGCCGGTCGGCGACGAAATCGGCAATGGTGAAATCGGTTTCGTGGCCCACGGCGCTGATGAGGGGTGTCTTCAGCGCCGCAACGGCGCGGGCCAGCGCCTCGTCGTTGAAGGCGGCCAGATCCTCCAGGGAGCCGCCGCCGCGCGCCAGGATCAGC
>JALVUB010000021.1 GCA_027023915.1 Sedimenticola sp. | reverse complement strand
CTGCCAGCTCGCCAACCTCCCCGAGCATCCCGAGTCGGTGCCCATCAACCTGCTGGTGCAGGTGGAGGGGACGCCCCTCCACGGCATGGAGAAGCTCGATCCCCTGGAGTTCGTGCGCACCATCGCCGTGGCCCGCATCATGATGCCCGCCTCCTGGGTGCGCCTCTCCGCCGGCCGCCAGGAGATGAGCGACGAGATGCAGGCCCTCTGCTTCTTCGCCGGCGCCAACTCCCTCTTCTACGGTGAGCGGCTGCTCACCACCGACAACGCCGGCACCGACCGCGATCTCGATCTCTTCCAGCGGCTGGGGTTGCGGATGGAGCAGCAGGTCCAGACCGAAAAGCCGCCACAGGGGCGTGCCTGTCATCGGGCATGATTTGGCGCGCAGCGCTCTTCGTCCCCCTCTCCCGCTTGTGGGAGAGGGGGAGTGCATCCGCCACGAGCTGAAGTGTCATGAAACCCCTTGAACCCGAGCTGGAACGCCGCCGCCGGACCGGCCTCTACCGCAAGCCGCGCCTGCTGGCCTCCCCCCAGGGGCCCGAGGTGGTGGTGGAGGGGCGGCGGCTGGTCAACTTCAGCAGCAACGACTATCTCGGGCTGGCCGCCGATCCGCGCCTGGCCGGGGCGCTGGCCGAGGGCGCGGCGCGCTGGGGGTGCGGCGCCGGCGCGGCCCACCTGGTCACCGGCCACAGCGAGCCCCACCAGGCGCTGGAAGAGGCCCTGGCCCGATTCACCGGCCGCCGGCGGGCGCTGCTCTTCTCCAGTGGTTATCTCGCCAACCTGGCGCTGCTCACCACCCTGGCCGGGCGCGGCGACACCCTGCTGCTGGACCGGCTGGACCACGCCTCCCTCATCGACGGCGCGCGTCTCTCCGGCGCCCGCCTGCGCCGCTTCAGGCACAACGACACCGCCCATGCCGCCCGCCTGCTGGCCGATGCCCGGGGGGAGAAAGTGGTGGCGGTGGACGGCGTCTTCAGCATGGACGGCGACCTGGCGCCCCTGCCGGAACTGGCCCGGCTGGCGCGGGAGCACCATGCCTGGCTGGTGGTGGACGACGCCCACGGCCTGGGGGTGCTGGGGGAGACGGGGCGCGGCTCCCTGGAACACTGGGGGCTGGACAACGAGGCGGTGCCGGCCCTCATGGGCACCCTGGGCAAGGCCTTCGGCACCGCGGGCGCCTTCGTGGCCGGCTCCGAGGCCCTCATCGAGACCCTCATCCAGCAGGGGCGCGGCTACATCTACACCACCGCCGCTCCCCCGGCCCTGGCCGAGGCCACCCTGCGCAGTCTGGAGATCGTCCAGGCGGAGGGGTGGCGGCGGACGCGGCTGCGGGAGCTGGTGGGACGCTTCCGGCGGGAGGCCGGGGCGCTGGGGCTGCCCCTGATGCCTTCCGAGACCCCCATCCAGCCCCTGGTGGCCGGCAGCGCCGGGCGGGCGCTGCGCTGGAGCCGTCACCTGGAGGATCGGGGCATCCTGGTCACCCCCATCCGCCCGCCCACGGTGCCCGAAGGGACGGCGCGGTTGCGCATCACCTTCTCGGCGCTCCACGAAGATCGCCATCTCGATCGGTTGCTGGAAGCGTTGGAGGCGCTGCCGGAATGAACGACCTTGTACTCCTCCACGGCTGGGCCATGAACAGCGCCGTCTGGGCGCCGCTTCTGCCGTTGCTGGAAAAGCGCTTCCAGGTCACCCTGCTGGAGCTGCCCGGCCACGGCGAGGCGCCCTGGAAGGGTGGCGAGACCCTGAACGACTGGGCGGAGCAGGTACTGGCGGTGGGGCCGCCAAGGGCCGCCTGGGTGGGCTGGTCCCTGGGCGGGCTGGTGGCCCGGCAGGCGGCGCTGCGGGCGCCGGAGCGGGTGAGCGCCTTCATCGGCATCGCCACCACCCCCTGCTTTGCGCAGCGGCCCGGCTGGCCCTGGGCGGTGGCGCCGGAGACCCTGCGCCAGTTCGGCCAGGCGCTGGCCCGGTCGCCGGAAGAGACCATCCGCCGCTTTCTGGCCCTCCAGTTCCACGGCGTGGAGGGTGCCCGCGCCCTCCAGCGCCGCCTGCAGGCCGCCCTGGATCAACGTCCCGCCGCCCGCCCCGAGGCCCTGCGTACCGGCCTGGCGCTGCTGCTGGAGAGTGATCTGCGGCAGGCGGTACCGGAGTGCCCCAGCCTCTGGGTTCTTGGCGAACGCGACCGCCTGGTGCCGCCCACCCTGGCCGACGCTCTGGCTCCCGACCCGGTGCGGCGGGTGCCGGGGGCCGGCCACGCCCCTTTCCTCTCCCATCCCGAGGCGGTGGCCGACGCCCTCACCGGATTCCTGGCATGAGCACCGGCATCGACAAGCAGCGGGTGCGCCGTGCCTTCAGCCGGGCCGCCCGGCGTTACGACGAGGTGGCGGTGCTACAGCGGGAGGTGGGCGACCGCATGATGGAGCGCCTCGATCTGGTGAAGCTCCAGCCGGCGGTGGTGCTGGACCTGGGCTGCGGCACCGGCCTCCACAGCGGCGCCCTGCTCAGGCGCTATCCCAGGGCGCGGCTGGTGGCCCTCGACCTGGCCCTGCCCATGCTCCAGCGCACCCGGCGGCGGGGACGCTGGCTGCGCCGGCCCGCCTGCCTCTGCGGCGACATGGAGCGGCTGCCCCTGGCATCCGGCAGCATCGATCTGCTCTGGTCCAACCTCGCCTTCCAGTGGAGCAGCGACCCCCAGGCCCTCTTCCGCGAGTGCCTGCGGGTGCTGCGCCCCGGCGGGCTGCTGATGTTCACCACCTTCGGCCCGGGCACCCTGGAGGAGCTGCGCCGGGCCTGGTCCGAGGTGGACGACCGGCAGCACGTGAGCCCCTTCGTCGACATGCACGACCTGGGCGACCTGCTGCTCCACACCGGCTTTGCCGAGCCGGTGATGGACGTGGACCGGCTGCAGCTCACCTATGGCCGGGTGGACGACCTGATGCGCGATCTCAAGGCACTCGGCGCCCACAACGCCACCGAGGGGCGCCCCCGCGCCCTCACCGGCAAGGGACGCATGGCCGCCA
>JALVUB010000020.1 GCA_027023915.1 Sedimenticola sp. | reverse complement strand
CCATTGATTTTGCCGGCACATCCATGTGCCGGAGGAAGGCCGGAATTTTTCAGGCCTTCCTGAGCTTACCCAACCGCAACCTCCACTTGGGTTATATAGACCTCGCTTCCCATGCGGGACTCGATCTCCTCCCGCGACGCTGTTTCAAAGAACAGTTCCAGCGCTTCCCGCAGATTGCGCTTGGCCTCTTCGATGCTCTCTCCCTGACTTGCCACATCGACCTCCGGGCAAAGCGCCACGTAGCCGTCATCTTCCTTCTCGATGATCACTGTCCGTTGCTTTTGCATGGTGGCGTCTCCTGAACTCGCTGGAGGTTTCATTCTACTCCTTTTCCTCCAACTGCCCCGCCACCAGGGTCACTGGGTGCAGATAGTCCAAGCCGGGTGTTTGCTTTCTCAAATGAAGTCCGCATCCCGCGTTGGCGGTGACCACCCAACGGGGCGCCGCGCGGCGGATCTCTTCGGCCAGGGGCGCGGCCAAGCGGCGGGCCTGGCGGGGATGTTCCAGAAAGGTCAGGCCCCCGGCGCCGCAGCAGCCCCTTTCGGCGCCCACCTCCACCACCTCCAGCCCAGGTACCGCCGCCAGCAACCGCCGCACCGCGCCGCCGCCCGCCAGGCCGTTCTCCAGGGTACAGGGAAGATGCAGCGCCACCCGCTCCTTCAGCGGCCGGAACCTCAACCGTGACAGGGCGCCGCTCTCCACCAGAAAGGCGGCAATGTCGCGATATCCCGGCAGCACCTTTTTCAGATGGGCGCCGCAACCGCTGGAAACCCCCACCACCGCGTCGAGGTCCGCAAAGGCCTGCCGGTTGCGTTCCGCCATTCGCCCGGCCTTTTCCGGGTCGCCCGAGTGTTGCGCCAGGGCGCCGCAGCACCCCTGGTCGGCAGGCACCACCACCTCATGGTCGGCGGCGGTCAGCAGCCTGACGGCCGCCGCCAGGGCTTCGCCATCCAGCAAGGGCCCCGCGCAGCCGGTGAACAGGCCAACCCTGCCTCGCAACTCGCCCCTGGCGTTGTGACGGCCCGCCGTCGGAACCCTGCCTTTGCCCAGCCGCCCGCCCGAGAGCCACCGAGCCGGCGTGCGGAGCCGCCGCGCCAGGCCCTCTTCCAACGCCGCCTGAACCAGTCGCCGTTGCCAGCCGGTCTGTTTTCGGATGAGGCCCCGCCCCTGATCCAGCAATGCCCCGAATGCCACTCCCGATGGACAGGCTTTTTCGCAAGCACCACAAGAGAGGCAGCTCGAAAGCTGGTGATGGGCGGCCCTGTCAGCCTTCACCTCCCCCGCAACCAGGGCCTCGACCAGCGCGATACGCCCTCTCGGCGAATGGGTTTCGCTCTGCCGAACCCGGTAACTGGGGCAGGCCGCCAGGCAGATCCCACACTTCACGCAGCGACTTGTTTCACGCTTCAGCCGCTGTTTACCCCATATAATGGTGTCGTCCGTTGCCAAAAAGTCCCACCATGTCCTGGTTTCAATATCATCTGTTCGTCTGCACCAACCGTCGTGACAACGGCGAGCCCTGCTGCGCCGATTTCGGCGCCGAACAAGCGCGTGATTATCTGAAACGGCGTTGCAAGGAGCTGGGAATCCACGGCAAGGGCAAGGTGCGAATCAACAATGCCGGTTGCATGGACCGCTGCGACCGTGGCCCGGTGCTGGTGATCTATCCGGAAGAAACCTGGTACACCTACGTGGACCAGGACGATCTGGAAGAGATCATAACACGCCACCTGATGCGCGGAGAGCAGGTGGAAAGGCTGCGAATTCCTCGTGCCTGAAAAAATTTCCACGAAGCACTTGACAAGCAATCCATAATATTAGAGAATTTGAACATACTGATTTTCCTCTCCTCCTCCCCCTACCCCTGGAAAATCAGTATCTACCATCCTCCTTTGGTGGTTATTGACTTGGCGCGGCATCCCCTGCCGCGCTTTTTTTTGCTTCGCGTTCGCGTGGTCAAAATCCGCTTGTATCCAACGTTGATCTTAGGTAATATTCGCGCCCTTTCGTGGAACATGGCGAACTTGGCCCATTTCAGGTAGGTAAAAAATGACTACGGTTAGCGCAAAGCCGGCGGAAGTGCGCCGCGACTGGTACCTCATCGACGCCGAGGGCAAGACCCTGGGGCGCCTGGCCAGCGAGATCGCCCGTCGCCTCAAGGGCAAGCACAAGCCCATCTACACCCCCCACGTGGACACCGGCGACTACATCGTGGTGGTCAACGCCGAGAAGATCCGCGTCACCGGCAACAAGATGAAGGACAAGATCTACTACCATCACACCGGTTACGTGGGCAACCTCAAGTCCATCAGCCTGGAGAAGCTGCTGCGGAAGGCCCCCGAGCGCGCCATCCAGCACGCCGTCAAGGGCATGCTGCCGCGCAACCCCCTGGGCCGGGCTATGTTCCGCAAGCTCAAGGTCTATGCCGGCCCCGAGCATCCCCACCAGGCCCAGCAGCCCAAGCCCCTGGACATCTGAACCAACAAATACGGATTCGACACCCATGGCAGCACAGCAATACAACTATGGCACCGGGCGACGCAAGACCTCCACCGCCCGCGTATTTCTCACTCCCGGTGACGGCACCATTACCGTCAACGGTCGGCCCTTGGATCAGTTTTTCGGTCGCGAGACCGCGCGCATGATCGTGCGCCAGCCCCTGGAAGTGACCGAGATGGCCGACAAGGTGAGCGCCCGGATTACCGTCAAGGGGGGCGGCACAACCGGTCAGGCTGGCGCCATCCGTCACGGCATCGCCCGTGCCCTGCTCGACTACGACGAATCCCTCCGCGCTCCCCTGCGCAAGGCCGGCTTCCTCACCCGCGATGCCCGCATGGTGGAGCGCAAGAAAGTGGGTCTGCACAAGGCGCGCAAGCGGCCCCAGTACTCCAAGCGCTGACCGCGCAACCGCACCATTAATTTTCGAACCCTCCCCTGCGGAGGGTTTTTGTTTTTTGCGTAGGAACGGCGTCCCCGCCGCGAACCCGCGATGGCAAAATATCTTTCTTGTTCGGCGCGGGGACGCGCCTCCTACAACTGAGCGGGGAGGTGT
>JALVUB010000019.1 GCA_027023915.1 Sedimenticola sp. | reverse complement strand
AGGTATCAGCGTCTGGGTGGGCCTGAACCACGTCTCGCCCGACCTCCAACGCCGCCTGGTGATCGCCGTGCTGGAGAAAAGCCTGCATGCCCAGGTGCGCTTGGGTGCTCCCTTTCACATGAACCTGGGACGACGAATCGAGTTGCGGGCGGGCAATGTCCGCATCGACGAGGGCCAGCGTTTGTTGCACCGTTGTCAGGCCGACGAAGTGCAACTTTCGTTTCCGCTCTATCCTCTGCTGTTTCATCGGCAGCTGTTGCTGGACTATAACCAGCAGGGCGGCTTCATCCAACTGGGAAGCAAAAAGCCAAGACGCCACCATCTGGTCACCCTGCTGCCGGGAAGGGTGACGCTCAACAAGGTGAAGATAGGGTGGGCGGCGGAAAAGGGGAAAAACGCGCAACCCCTGGAGCTGGAACAGCTGTTGTTCGACCCGGTGGGTGAACGTTTTCAGCTTGAACTGCAAGGGCGGTACCGGGGGCAGCCGTTGCGGGTCATCACCAGTCTGGACCAGATGGCGGATGCCCAGGGACGCCGCACGCTACGCCTGAAGGGGAAGCTGGGGCGTCTCGATCTGAAAGGCGAGGGCTGGCAGCAGGCGGGCAAGCACCTGATGCTTATGGAACTCCGCCTTCAAGCGCCCACGCTGCGTTTTCTGACAGGGCCGGCCATGGCGAACATACCCGATCTCGGGCCGGTGAAGGCGCGCCTCACCCTGCGTCACGACCAGACTTTTCGGGTGGATAAGCTCGATGGCAGGGTCGGCACTGGCAAGCTCCTCAATCTTCATATTCAAGGGCAGATCGCCGATCTGATTGCCGGAGAGGGGTTTTCATTGCTTCTGGATGGCCGCAGCAGCCGGCTCAGGGAGCTGGGTCGCAAACTTGGCCTGTCTGTTGCCGGCGATGTGCGGCAACTCCATTTCAAAGGGCGGTTGCAAGGGAATTATCAGACTTTCAACCTGCCAGCCTTTGAGCTGAAGCTTCAAACCGCGAAGGGCGGGCTGGAAGCCAAAGGGGAGGCGCGCCACCTCCAGCAGTTGTCCGCCACCACCGCCAAGTTTCAGGGACGGGGCCGGATCATGGCCCATGGCTTTCGGTTTGAAACCGAGCTGGCCGGGCGGCAGGGGCAGTGGCGCCCGCTCTCATTTACGCTCTCCAGCGATGGCCTGCATCTGCAAGGGAAAGGAGAGGTCTCCAGTGTGGGACGGCCTTTCTCCACCCGTTTGCGCATTGAGGCGGGGGCGGAGAATCTCGCCCATGTTGGCAGGCTGCTGAAACTGCCCATGCGACCCTTGAAGCCGGTGGAGCTGACGGGTGACCTGCGGCTGGACCGCTCTTCCCTGACACTTTCCGGTTTTCGCCTGCGGGCGGGCAAAAACGATCTGCAAGGGCAGTTGGAGATGGGGTGGCGGTCCAATGGTCCTGTTCGGTTGAGTGGTCGTCTCAATTCTCACTACTGGAATTTTCAACAGATCATGCCGTTGCGTCTGAAGCTGAAACCCAGGCTGGTGAAGAAGGGCGGGAAACTCAACCGCCAGCTACTGGAGAAACGGCAGGGTAAAAAGCTGTTTTCGGACAAGAAGATTCCTCTTGCGTGGCTGAGAAAGGTGGAAGGCAGGCTGGATCTTCATGTGGGCGCTCTTGTCGGAGATCTCTTTCGGTTGGAACAGGTGGAGCTGGAGACGGAGATCAGCGGTGGTAAGTGGCGGATGAGACAGCTCCACGCCAATCTGGGTGGCAAGCCGGGCGAGGTTTCCTTCGTGGTTGATGATTCCGGGGTAGAGCCTCGGCTGAAACTCCATTGGCGCTCTCGGGGTGGTGATCTGGCCAAGGCGTTGCCAAGTCTCAAGCTGCCCGAGCGCTCTGGCACCTTTGATCTGCTGGCCGACCTCGACAGCAGCGGGCGCAGCCTGGCGGAACTGGCGGAACATCTCAATGGTGAGCTGCGACTGGCGGTGAAGGATCTTCCCTTCGACCCCCGCGTGCCCGGTTCCCTGGGGCAGCTTCTGCTGGCACAACTCGATCCCCTGGCCAGGAAAGAGAAGCCCGAGCGCCGGCTTCAGTGCGGCGCCATCTATCTGGAGATCAATAACGGCGTGGCCACCACGCCAAGAGGCTTGGCGTTTGAATTTCCCCGGGTTCAATGGATGGGGGACGGTACCCTGGATCTGCACAAAGAGACTCTCTATGTAACCCTGTCGCCCCACACGACCGGGCTGTTGGGTCTGCTTCCCGATGTGGATCTGGCCAGCCTGGTGGCCGTCGCGGGTCCCATCGACGCACCCTATATTGTCATTGATCCCAGTGGCGCCTTGGTTGCCACGGTAACCTATCTGGCCGCCGCTTCAACCGGGGGGCTCAGCCTGCTGGTGAATGAAATCTGGGAGAGGATTTCAGCGGGAAAAGAACCCTGCAAGCAGGTTTACGAGGGAAAAAGAAAAAAGAGACGGAAGCCTGAAAGTAACAAGAACTCCGCCAAATCCATATTGGACCAGAGCGAGCAGTTTTAATGCCATGGCTGAAGCAAGACGCTTGCCTCGCTCGAGTCAACCCGTGTATAGTTCGCCCCACGCAGCAGGCGCGTAGCTCAGCTGGTTAGAGCACCACCTTGACATGGTGGGGGTCGTTGGTTCGAGTCCAATCGCGCCTACCAGATCAATTCAAGCCCAGCCACAGGGCTTGCGGCAGTGCAAACAAAAACCCGGCTCCGAGAATGGAACCGGGTTTTTTTGTTTGGAAAGCGCGATAAAAGCCATCCATGGCTTTATCAGCGCTCGCCGCGCCGCAAACGCGGTTTGCGGCTTGCTCCAAAATCAATGGCTTGGTGCCATTGATTTTGCCGGCACATCCGTGTACCGGAGGAAGGTCTGAATTTTTCAGACCTTTCTTTGCTTTTATTTGCCGTTACTTGGTCGCTTCATAGGTTGCCCGGGCGGGCGAAGTGACGCGGCCCTGTCTTTTCAGATAGGCCAGGGTTTGAGGCAGGTTGCCCACCACAACACCTTTTTTGTTAAGTGCCTGTCTGATATCCGTGGTGGTGATGGGGCCGCTATTGCGGATGATCTCCAACAC
>JALVUB010000018.1 GCA_027023915.1 Sedimenticola sp. | reverse complement strand
GCCATCCGGCTGCGCAAGAAACACCTCAAGGAGCACGAACGCAAGCGCGCCAGGCGGTCTGCGTAGGATGTGGAAGCGGCCTCAATGGGATTGCATTGCCGCTCGCAACCCCGTTCCCGCCAGTTTCACCAGCAACCAGAGGAACGCCAGGAGCCTGAAGGGCAGCAGCAACGCCGCTTTTCAGGGCGGCTCGCTACCTGCTTCCTTGGTTTTTGGGAATGCGATGCACATAAAATTATCCTATCCGCAAGCGCGTCGGTTTCCCATGACGAAACGCAGTCCTGGGATGCTATATTCCCGTCATGCGGTTCGTTTTCATTTTGTCGTTGATGTTGTTGGCGCTGCTGGCCGGTTGTGGCAGTCCTCTTCCCAGTGCCATCGCCAAGGCGCCGGCGGACCCGGTGACCCTGGGCCAGGTGCGAGGCCATCCGGACCCCCATATTGGAAAACAGGTGCGGTGGGGCGGCACTATTCTCAAGGTGGAGAACAAGACCGACCACACCGATGTGCTGGTGCTGGGTCGTACTCTGAGCAGGAACGGCGAGCCACCCGAGGAAGGAGCGGTGGAAGGGCGCTTCATCGCCCGCTTTTCCGGTTTCGTCGATCCCGCTCAACTGCCGGAAGGACGAAAGCTGACGGTGCGTGGGAGTGTGCTAGGGGTCGAGATCCACAAAGTGGGTGACTATCCCTACCGCTACCCTGTAGTCGAGGTGACGGCCTGGCATCTGTGGCCCACGCCGGAGCCACTGCCATATTATTATCGTGATCCCTGGTGGCCCTATTTTGGCTACCCCTGGTATCCGTACCCCTATGGATGGTAAACAGTGAGAATCGCGCTGCTTTCTGTTTTTCTTTTGTTACTGGCCTGTCAGAGCAATCCTCTCACCGGATCGGGTGGCCTTACCCCGGCCCGGTTGTCGAAGAGCGCCGACCCGTCGGTAAAGGGCAGGGTCTTTACCTGGGGGGGCAGTGTGCTCGGCGTTCGAAACCTCCGGGACCGGACTCTGGTGGAGATCATGGCCTATCCTTTGAGCGTCAGGGGCAGGCCGCGTGTCGATATGTCCTCCCAGGGGCGGTTTCTGGCCGATTATCCGGGCTTTCTGGACCCGGCGGAGTACCCGGTGGGTAAACTGGTCACTGTCACCGGCCCCATGCTGGGGTACACCGACGGCCAGGTGGGGGATGCGTTCTATCGCTATCCGGCGTTGCGGGCCGATGAGCTTCGTGGCTGGGAGGAGGAGACATCGAGCTGGCGGTATCCGCGTCCTAAGGTGCATGTGGGTGTCGGCATAGGTGGTGGCAGCCGTGGCGGCTGGGGCAACATCGGCATAGGTATCGGGTTTTGAGGATGAAACTGACGGGGCTCTATCGCTATCCCGTGAAGTCCTTGCGTGGCGAGGCGTTGAAGCGGATGGAGGTGGGCCCTCGCGGGCCGGTGATGGACCGCCATTGGATGGTGGTGAACGAAAAAGGGCGCTTTCTCACCCAGCGCGAGCTGCCCCGCATGGTGCTGGTGAAACCCCGCATCACCGACCGCGGACTGGCGCTGGAGGCGCCGGGCATGCCGCCCCTGGAGGTGGCGCCCGAGGGTGACGAGCTGCTGGAGGTCCAGGTCTGGAACGACCGCCTTGCCGCCCGCGTGATGAACCCGGAGGCCGACCGCTGGCTGAGTGACTTTCTCGGCCTGCCCTGCCGGCTGGTCTACCTGCCGGAAGAGACCAAGCGGCAGGTGGATCTGGAGTACGCCAAACCCGGCGACCAGACCGGGTTCAGCGACGGCTTCCCTTTCCTGCTCATCTCTCAGCCGTCGCTGGATGATCTCAACCGCCGCATGGGGCGGGCCCTGCCCATGGAACGCTTCCGTCCCAACCTGGTGGTGGAGGGTTGCGAACCCTATGCCGAAGACCGGTGGAAGCGCATCCGCATCGGCGAGATCGAGTTCCGCGTGGTCAAGCCCTGCTCCCGTTGTGTCATCCCCTCGGTCAATCCCGAAACCGGCAAGCGCGAGGGCAATGAGCCGTTGAAAACCCTCATGAGCTACCGCAAGGAAGGCAACAAGGTCTTTTTCGGCCAGAACCTCATCCACGACGGCACCGGCGTGCTGGAGGTGGGGATGCCGGTGGAGGTGTTGGCGTAGGTCGGGCTGAAGCCCGACGAATCCCGCGATGATGCTTGAAGGCTGGTGGGCGACCCTTCATGGCGGGGTTTCGGCAGCATGGATGCTGCCGCAAAGCCTACAGGGATGTATTCACGGCGCCCCCGCCAGGAAGGGTCGCCCACCAGCCCTGGGAAAGCGTTTGTGTTGTCGGGCTGAAGCCCGACCTACAAGGGGGCGAAAGGTTTGGTTCTCAACGCCGTCCGCTTTCCAGCCACTTGCGCGCCGCCTGGGGCGCCGTGCCCCACAGTCCCCGGCCGGTGCGCATGGCTTTTTCCTGCAACGGCAGGTAGGTCGGGTGGCCCAGCGCCCGGGCGTAGCCGTCGGCCACCATCTGTTCATTGATGGAACGTCCCTCGGCGGTGCGCACCGTCACCGCGATGCGACCGTACTTGTCCTTCTTGTGCAGATCCCCTTCCAGGAATAGGGTACTGCCCGGCGGCGCCAGTTCGCGCAGGTGGAGGGTGGCCTTGCGGCCCAGCTCCAGCAGGGTCTCCGCCGGCAGGCCGGTGCGCTTGCGGTCGAGGTTGAACTTGGGGTTGGGGCGGTCTTCCGGGGCGTCGATGCCGGCGAGCTGGATGCGGGTGGGCAGGCCGTTCAGCATCACCAGCAGGGTGTCGCCGTCCTCCACGTCGATGAGCGGCGCCTGCACGCCGCCGGCCCAGGCCAGGGGCGCCGTGAGAAAGATCAGTAGCAGAGTGATGGTCTTCAATGGCTGGTCCCCTCCGAACGGGTAAGCTTGTTGTGGACATTGTACTTGCCGGAGGGCTTCTTCATGGGGATGCGTTTCACCTCTTCCAGGGTACGGGCGTTGTACACCACGATGGCGCCGTCCATGTCCCAGATGCTCACCAGGGCATAGCGGCCGTCCCTGGTGAACTCCACGTGGGCCGAGGTCTTGCCCGGGGCGGGGCGGAGGGTCTTGACGATC
>JALVUB010000017.1 GCA_027023915.1 Sedimenticola sp. | reverse complement strand
CGGCGATGGCGGTCTCGTCGCGGTGGCGGCGCCACACCTCGTAGTCGTTGAAGTCGTGCGCCGGGGTGATCTTGACGCAGCCGGTGCCGAACTCCGGGTCCACGTAGTCGTCGGCGATGATGGGGATCTTGCGGCCGGTGAGGGGCAGCTCCACGAACTCGCCGATGAGGTGGGTGTAGCGTTCGTCACCGGGGTGCACCGCCACCGCGCAGTCGCCCAGCATGGTCTCCGGGCGGGTGGTGGCCACCACCAGGTGGCCGGTGCCGTTGCTCAGGGGGTAGCGCATGTGCCAGAGGTGGCCGTTCTCCTCCTCGGAGAGCACCTCCAGGTCGGAGACGGCGGTGTGCAGCACCGGATCCCAGTTCACCAACCGCTTGCCGCGGTAGATGAGCCCCTCCTCGTAGAGGCGCACGAAGACCTCCTTCACCGCCTCGGAGAGGCCCTCGTCCATGGTGAAGCGCTCGGTGGACCAGTCCACCGAGCAGCCCATGCGCCGCAACTGGCGGGTGATGGTGCCGCCGGACTCCTCCTTCCACTGCCAGACCCGCTCGATGAACTTCTCCCGGCCCAGGTCGTGGCGGGTGAGCCCCTCGGCCTCCAGCAGCCGCTCCACCACCATCTGGGTGGCGATGCCGGCGTGGTCGGTTCCCACCTGCCAGAGGGTGTTGTCGCCCTTCATGCGGTGGTAGCGGATGAGGCCGTCCATGATGGTGTCCTGGAAGGCGTGGCCCATGTGCAGGCTGCCGGTGACGTTGGGCGGCGGGATCATGATGCAGTAGGGCCTGCCCTCGCCGGAGGGGGCGAACCAGCCGTTCTCTTCCCAGGTCTGGTACCAGCGCGACTCGATGCGCTTGGGGTTGAAGGTCTTGTCCATGTGGAATGGTGGGGTGCCGTTCGATAAAGAGCCGAATTATAGCGGAATGACGGGTGACCGACCGCACAAGGCCGCGGGAGGCTGTTATCATTGCGCCTTTCCCGCAGTTCAAGGAAAAACGCCATTCCCAACCCAAGGATCATTCCCCGACCGGAGCACAACATCTCGCGGGCCAACATTTCCGAGAACGCCCTGAAGGTGCTCTACCGGCTCAAGAAGAGCGGCTACCAGGCCTACCTGGTGGGCGGGGGCGTGCGCGACCTGCTGCTGGGGCGGGAGCCCAAGGACTTCGACGTGGCCACCGACGCCACCCCGGAGCAGGTGAAAGCGGTATTCCGCAACTGCCGCCTCATCGGCCGCCGCTTCCGCCTGGCCCATGTGCGCTTTGGGCGCGAGATCATCGAAGTGGCCACCTTTCGCAGCGCCAATTTCGGCAAGATGCAGCAGAGCGCCAACGGCATGGTGCTGGACGACAACCAGTACGGCACCATAGAAGAAGACGCCTTGCGGCGCGATTTCACGGTGAACGCCCTCTATTACAACATCGCCGATTTCTCGGTGGTGGACTACAGCACTGGCATGGAGGATCTGAAGGCGGGGCGGTTGCGCCTGCTGGGCGATCCCGAAACCCGTTACCGGGAAGACCCCGTGCGGATGCTGCGGGCGGCGCGTTTTGCGGCCAAGCTCGGCTTCAATGTCGATCCTGAAACCGAAGCGCCCATTTCCCGGTTGGCTTATCTGTTGGGCGAGGTGCCGCCTGCCCGCCTGTTTGAAGAGTGTCTCAAGCTTTTCATCAGCGGCCACGCCGTGGCCAGTTTCGAGAAACTGCGCCATTACGGCCTCTTCGACCAGCTCTTTCCCCAAACCGAAGAGGCCTTGAACCACGAGGAACATGAGTTTCCTCTCACGTTGGTGTTCAAAGGGTTGGAAAACACCGACCGGCGGCTGGCCGCCGACAAGCCGGTGACCCCCGCCTTCCTTTTCGCCGTGCTGCTGTGGGAGCCGTTGCGCCGCATGGCCGAGCGGCTGGAGCGGGAAGAGGGATTGCCGCCTTATCCCGCCATTCAGCAGGCGGCGGGGTGGGTGATCGCGCGCCAGGTGCAGCGGGTGGCCATTCCGCGCCGCTTTACCACCCCCATGCGCGAGATCTGGAGCCTGCAACCCAGGTTTCTCCATACCCGTGGCAAGCGTCCGGCGCGTCTGCTGGCTCATCCACGTTTCCGTGCTGCCTACGATTTCCTTCTGCTGCGTTCCGAAGCGGGCGAGGCCGACCCCACACTGGCCGCCTGGTGGACCCGCTATCAGGAAGAGCGGGGATTGGACCCCACAGGCGGCCAAAAGCCCGCCGGCAGGCGCCGCCGTCGCCGCCCCCGCAAGCGGCCCGCGCCATCGTGAGCCGCGCCTGGATCGGGCTGGGCAGCAATCTGGAGCAGCCCCGCCGTCAACTGGAACAGGCCTTCGAGGCCCTGGCCGGTCTGGCCGAAAGCGAGCTGCTGGCGCGTTCCTCGCTCTATCGCAGCGCGCCCATGGGGCCGGCGGACCAGCCCGACTATCTTAATGCCGTGGCCCTGCTGCAAACCCGGCTTGAACCGTTGGCGCTGCTCGACCAGCTTCAGGCCATCGAAAACGACCAGGGACGGCGGCGCGAACGGCGCTGGGGGCCGCGCACCCTGGATCTCGATCTGCTCCTTTATGACGATCTGGTGATGGATCACCCCCGGTTGCGGCTGCCCCATCCAGGCATGGCCGAGCGGGATTTCGTGCTGCTGCCGCTGCTGGAGATCGCCGGCGATCTGGAGATCCCCGGCCAGGGCAAGGCGAGCCGTTTACTGGCAAAATGCCAATCCCGAACCGCCGAGAAAATCGCATGAACAAAATCACCATTACCACCCTTCAGCGCATGAAGACCGAAGGGAAGAAGATCGCCGTCATCACCGCCTATGACGCCGGCTTCGCCCGCTTGTGCGAGGAAGCCGGCGCCGATGTGCTGCTGGTGGGCGATTCCCTCGGCATGGTGGTGCAGGGGCGCGAGAGCACCCTGCCGGTGACGGTGGACGAAATGGTTTACCACACCGCCATGGTGAGCCGGGGCAGCCGGCGCGCCTTCATCGTCGCCGACATGCCCTTCATGAGCCACGGCACCCCCGGCCAGGCCCTGGATTCGGCGGGCCGGCTGATGAAGGAGGGCGGCGCCCACATGGTGAAGATTGAAGGGGGAGAGCCC
>JALVUB010000016.1 GCA_027023915.1 Sedimenticola sp. | reverse complement strand
GTGTGCAGACCGTGGGCGCGCGCCTTGCCGATGATGGCGGTGGGCTGGAAGAAGGCCGCCTCGAAGAGGATGTCCCGGGTGGTGTCGCTCACGCCACTGGCCTCGCCGCCCATGATGCCGGCCAGCGCCAGCGGTTGGCTGTCGTCGGCGATCACCAGGTTGTCTTCCGCCAGCGTCACCTCGCTGCCGTCCAGCAGCGCCAGCTTCTCTCCCGGTCGCGCCATGCGCACCCGGACACCGCCCTGGACCTTGGCCATGTCGAAGCCGTGCATGGGCTGGCCCAGCTCCAGCATGACGAAGTTGGTGATGTCCACCACCGGGTGGATGGGACGGATGCCGCTGCGGCGCAGCCGCTCACGCATCCACAGGGGCGTCTCGGCGGTGGGATCGATCCCCTCCACCACGCGGCAGGCATAGCGTGGGCAGGCCTCGGGCGCTTCCAGCGACACCGTCACCTTGCGTTCACCGACCGCGGGCACCGGCTCGATCTTCCACTGGGTCACCGGCCGGCGGAAGATCACCCCCACTTCGCGGGCGATGCCGGCGATGCTCAGGCAGTCGCCCCGGTTGGGGGTGAGATCCACGTCGATGATCCGGTCGTCGAGCTGGAAGTAGTCGCGGAAATCCCCGCCCACCGGCGCATCCGCCGGCAGGGGCATGATCCCCTCCGAGCGCTCCTCCAGCCCCAGCTCCGCCGCCGAGCAGATCATGCCAAAGGACTCCACCCCGCGCAGCTTGGCCTTCTTGATCTTGAAACCGCCGGGCAGCACCGCGCCCACCCTGGCCACCGGCACCTTCATGCCGCCGGCCACGTTCTTCGCGCCGCAGACGATCTGCACCGGCTCGCCCTCTCCGAGGCTCACCCGGCAGACCGAGAGCTTGTCGGCATCGGGGTGGCGCTCGCACGCCAGCACCTCGCCCACCACCACGCCGCTGAACTCCGGCGCCGCGGGCTCGACGCTGTCCACCTCCAGGCCGGCCATGCTGAGGGCATCGGCCAGCTCCCCGGTGCTCACCCCGGGATCGACCCAGTCGCGTAGCCAGGCTTCACTGAATTGCATCGCGTTGTTCCTTGTCTGGTTAGTCGTTCACCACGGAGCCCCAACTGTAGGTCGGGCTTCAGCCCGACGAATCACCCGACAACATCGGGAGGCCGGTGGGGGAGCCTTCCTGGCGGGGCTTCGGCAGCAGGGATGCTGCCGCAGAGCCTACAGGGACGTATTCACGGCGTCCCCGCCAGGAAGGCTCCCCCACCGGCCCTGCGAATGCGTTGAAATCAACTGCGCAATCTGTCGGGCTGAAAAAATCTCCGTGCTCTCTGTGCCTCTGTGGTTCTTTCACTCATGCAAACTGCCGCAGGAATCTCATGTCGTTCTCGAAGAAGAGCCGCAGGTCATTCACGCCGTAGCGGAGCATGGTGAGCCGTTCCACCCCCATACCGAAGGCGTAGCCGGTGTAGCGCTCCTGGTCGATGCCCACGTGGCGGAACACCTCGGGGTGGATCATGCCGCAGCCGAGCACCTCCAGCCAGCCGGTGTGGCTACAGACCCGGCACCCCTCGCCCCCGCACATCACGCACTCCATGTCCACCTCCGCCGAGGGCTCGGTGAAGGGGAAATAGGAGGGGCGGAAGCGCACCTTCAGATCCTTCTCGAAGAAGGCCTTTAGGAAGGCGTGCAGTATCCCCTTGAGATCGGCGAAAGTGACCTGTTCGTCCACCATGAACCCCTCCACCTGGTGAAACATGGGGGTGTGGGTCAGGTCCGAGTCGCAGCGGTAGACCCGCCCGGGGGCGATCACCTTGAGGGGCGGCTCGGCGTTGCTCATCACCCGCACCTGCACTGGCGAGGTGTGGGTGCGCAGCAGGCGATGGGCGTCGAAATAGAAGGTGTCGTGCATGGCCCGCGCCGGGTGGTGGGGCGGGATGTTGAGGGCCTCGAAGTTGTGGTAGTCATCCTCGATCTCGGGCCCCTGGGCCACGGAGAAACCGGCGCTGGCGAAGATCTCCTGGATGCGCTGGAGGGTGCGGGTCACCGGGTGGAGACTCCCCTGCCCCAGGGTGCGGCCCGGCAGGGTGACGTCGATGCGCTCAGCCGCCAGCCGTTCTTCCAGGGCCGCCGCCTCCAGCGCCGCCTTGCGCGCCTGAATCGCCTCCTGCAGCCGCTGCTTGGCCTGGTTGATGGCTTGCCCCACCTTGGGCCTTTCCTCCTTGGGCAGCTTGCCCAGCTGCTTGAGCTGGGCGGTGAAATGGCCGCTCTTGCCCAGGTAGCGGACCCGCACCTCATCCAGCGCGCGCAGGTCGGTGGCGGATTCCACCGCTTGCAGCGCCTCTTCGGTCAGTTGTTCCAGCTCCATCGGTCGTTCCCCTCGGGACAGGTCGAACCTCGGTCCGACAGCCAGCAAACAAGTTTGTCGGGCTGAAGCCCGACCTACAGCGAAATTCCAGGAAGCTGCTGGGCGACCCTCTGTGGCGGGGTTTCGGCAGCAGGGATGCTGCCGCAAAGCCTACAGGGATGTATTCACGGCGTCCCCGTCACAGAGGGTCGCCCAGCAGCCCCACGAACACGCCAGACAAACTGCAAAAAGGGGAAAGACCGCAAGGCCTTTCCCCTCGTTCTCTCCGCTTCCCAGGGAAGCGGCCTGTTCAACAGCCGCGGGCGGCGGCGTGCCGATCAGCTCGCGAGAGCGGCCTTGGCCTTTTCCGCGAGCTGGCTAAAGGTCGGCATGTCATGCACCGCGAGATCCGCCAGCATCTTGCGGTCGATTTCGATCCCCGCCTTCTTCAGGCCATTCATGAAACGGCTGTAGGAGAGATCGTTCATGCGCGCCGCGGCGTTGATGCGCTGAATCCAGAGCGCGCGGAACTGGCGCTTGCGCTGGCGGCGGTCACGGTAGGCGTACTGGCCCGCCTTGATGACCGCCTGCTTGGCGACGCGATAGACCTTGCTGCGGGCACCGTAGTAACCCTTGGCCTGCTTGAGAACCTTTTTGTGGCGCTTGTGCGCCGTCACTCCACGTTTTACTCGGGGCATGGCTGGTCTCCTTCGGAATCAGGCGTAAGGAATCATGCGACGGGCTGCTTTCACGTCGGCCTTGTGC
>JALVUB010000015.1 GCA_027023915.1 Sedimenticola sp. | reverse complement strand
GCGGCAACCTGCCCACCACCCCCTACACCACCAACCCGGAGGGGCGGGGGCCGGCCTGGAACAACTCCCTGTTCGAGGATGGCGCCGAGTTCGGCCTCGGTTTCCGCCTCGCCATCGACCAGCACATCCACCAGGCCCAGGTGCTGCTGGCCGAGCTGGGCGACCGCCTGGACACGGAGCTGGTGCGGCAACTGCTGGAGGCCGACCAGTCGGACGAGGCCGGCATCCACGAGCAGCGCCAGCGGGTTGAGCGGCTCAAGGACCGGTTGCGGGCGATGGACGACGAGCGCGCCCGGCGGCTCCTTTCCATCGCCGACTACCTGGTGCGCAAGAGCGTCTGGAGCATCGGCGGCGACGGCTGGGCCTACGACATCGGCTTTGGCGGCCTGGACCACGCCCTGGCCTCGGGCAAGGACATCAACCTGCTGGTGCTGGACACCGAGGTCTACTCCAACACCGGCGGCCAGACCTCCAAGGCCACCCCGCGCGGCGCCGTGGCCAAGTTCTCCGCCGCCGGCAAGCCGGCGCCCAAGAAGGACCTGGGCATGATCGCCATGGCCTACGAGAACGTCTACGTGGCCACCGTCGCCTTCGGCGCCAAGGACGTCCACACCCTGCGCGCCTTCATGGAGGCCGAATCCTGGCACGGCCCCTCCATTATCATCGCTTACTGTCCCTGCATCGCCCACGGCGTGGATCTGAGCAACAACCTGCGTCAGCAGAACCTGGCGGTGAACTCGGGCCACTGGCCCCTCTACCGTTATGATCCGCGGCGGCGCGAGCAGGGGCTCAACCCGCTGCAGCTCGACTCGAAGAAGCCCAGCATCCCTCTCAAGGAGTACTACATGAGCGAGACCCGCTACGCCATGCTCTGGCGCAGCCACCCGCAGGAGGCGGAGAAGCTCCTCGAAGCGGAACAGAAGGCGGTGCTGGAGCGCTATCACCACCTGGAACAACTGGCGTCCCTGCCGGTGGAGGAGACCGGGGAGGAGGCACGATGAACCTGGAGACGACCTATCTCGGGATGACCCTGAAGAACCCGCTGGTGCCCTCGGCCTCGCCCCTGAGCCGTGACCTGGACACGGCCCGGCGGCTGGAGGACGCGGGCGCCGCCGCGCTGGTGATGTACTCCCTGTTCGAGGAGGAGGTGATCGCCGAGGCGGAGCAGATCACCCAGCTGATGGAGTTCCAGGACCTGGGCCACGGCGAGGCCGACAGCTACCTGCCGCTCCACCCCGACTACAAGACCGGCCTGGACGAGTACCTGGAACAGCTCCAGGCGCTCAAGTCGGCGCTGGAGATCCCGGTCATCGCGAGCCTCAACGGCGCCACCGAGAGCGGCTGGGTGGAACATGGCCGCGAGCTGGAGCAGGCCGGTGCCGATGCCCTGGAGCTCAACATCTTCTTTCTGCCGGGGGTGGAGGAGTCCTGTGACGTGGTGGAAAGGCGCTATGTCCAGATACTGCGCCAGCTCAAGGCGCAGGTGAGGATTCCGGTCACCGTCAAGCTCTCGCCCTATTTCACCTCCATCGGCCACCTGGTGCGCCAGCTCGAGGCGGCCGGCGCCGACGGCGTGGTGCTGTTCAACCGCTTCTACCAGCCCGACCTGGACCTGGAGACCCTCGAGGTGACACCCCAGCTCCACCTCTCCCACCCCTACGAGTCGCTGCTGCGCATGCACTGGATCGCCCGGCTCTACTGCCATGTCGATCTCGACCTGGCGGCCACCGGCGGCATCCACGGCAGCGAGCAGGTGCTCAAGCTGCTGCTCTCCGGCGCCAGCGTCACCCATCTCTGCTCGGCGCTGCTGCGGGAGGGGCCCGAGCTGATTTCGCGCATCCTCGAGGAGATGGCGCGGTGGCTGGAGGAGAAGGAATACGAATCGGTGCGCCAGCTCATCGGCAGCACCTGCCGCGAGCAAGCCATCGAGCCGGAAGCCTGGGATAGGGTGCACTATATCCGCACGCTGAAAGGATGATTCCGGTGGCCTTTGGGATGTTCCTCAATATCTGCGCTTTGACCTTTTTCCGTTACCGCCCCTGGCATGGGTGGTACGAAAAGGCTTTCCGCCGCGCCGATGGGGCTGCCCGGTGCCGGCGGGCTGCCAGCGCGGCACCAGGTGGCGCTTGCCGTTGCCGATGAGATCGGCGCGGCCCATGCGCTTGAGGGCGTCGCGCAGCAGAGGCCAGTTGTCCGGGTCGTGGTAGCGCAGGAAGGCCTTGTGGAGCCGCCGCTGGCGCATGCCGCGGGGGACATGGACCCGCTGGCCGTCCCGGCGCACCTGTTTCAGGGGATTGTGGCCGCTGTGCCACATGGCGGTGGCCAGGGCCATGGGCGAGGGGAGGAAGGCCTGCACCTGGTCGGCGCGGAAGCCGTTGCGCTTGAGCCACAGGGCCAGCTCCAGCATGTCCTCGTCGCTGGTGCCGGGATGGGCGGCGATGAAATAGGGGATCAGGTACTGCTCCTTGCCCGCCTGGCGCGAGTACTTGTCGAACATCGCCTTGAAGCGGTCGTAGGTGCCGATGCCCGGCTTCATCATGTGGGCCAGCGGCCCCGGCTGGGTGTGCTCGGGGGCGATCTTGAGATAGCCGCCCACGTGGTGGGTGACCAGCTCTTTCACGTATTCGGGGGTCCGCACCGCCAGGTCGTAGCGCAGGCCCGAGGCGATGAAGACCTTCTTCACGCCGTGCAGGGCGCGCGCCTTGCGGTAGAGATGCACCAGGGGTGTCTGGTCGGTGTTGAGGTTCTTGCAGATGCCGGGATAGACGCAGCTCAGGCGGCGGCAGGCCGATTCGATCTTCTTGTCCTTGCAATGGAGCCGCCACATGTTGGCGGTGGGGCCGCCCAGGTCGGAGATGACGCCGGTGAAGCCGGGCACGGTGTCGCGGATGGTCTCAATCTCGCGCAGGATGCTCGCCTCGGAACGGTTCTGGATGATGCGCCCCTCGTGCTCGGTAATGGAGCAGAAGGCGCAGCCGCCGAAGCAGCCGCGCATGATGTTCACCGAGAAGCGGATCATCTCGTAGGCGGGGATGCGGGCGTTGCCGTAGGCGGGGTGGGGCACCCGCTGGTAGGGGAGCTCGTAGAGGCGGTCCAGCTCC
>JALVUB010000014.1 GCA_027023915.1 Sedimenticola sp. | reverse complement strand
CTTTTGGAATGAGATTGCCGTCGACGAAGTGCTTCAGCAGATTGCGTTGCCGGGCTCAATGCAACAACACGTTGATTTTCTGGTTCACTTGGCAAATGACCGAGGCGGTGAACAAGCCGATAACATCAGTTTGCTTATGGCTCGCGCCAGCGTGCAAAAGAGAAGGTGGTTTGGCTGGTTCCAGCGGCTTTTGTAGCGTTTTCCGGCAGTTCAGGCCTCCAGGTCGGTTTTGTATTCGAACACGAAATCCCTTCCCCGAACGGAGATTTGGTCTCCGTGGTTCAGGGGTTGCTCTTGTTGTATGGGCGCACCGTTCAGCTTTACCTTTCCGCGATTGTGTGGAACCAAGTGGTAGGTCAGGTGCTTGCGGATAATGGTGGCCGCGGTTTTTGGGGCGAACCATCCTTTTACCCGGACATTCGAATCTTTCGCCTTGCCGATGGTAAACCTCACGTCCGACAGGCGGTGATTCTGTGCCTGAAGACCGTTTTTGAGTTCCACCAGATAGCCGACCTTGTTTTGCTTTCTCAGTTTTTCCAGCGCCTTGGGGTCGGAAAGGGAAATTTCCACGGTAGCCAGGTGCTCGGTGCTTTTCTGGCCTGCTTCATCGAGCCCTTCGGTAACGGCGAGACGGGCTCTGGGCATGTATTTGAGAACAAAGTTGTAGATCTGAATTTCGTCGCGGAATGCCAGGATGTGCTCGGTGATGGCTTTGTCGTTGACGAAAGTGCCGTTGGTGCTCTGGTTATCGATCAGCACGTGGCGGCCGTCTCGGGGTTCGATTACCGCATGGTGAGACGAGACGCCCTGGTCGGCAAGGACGATATCGTTGTCCGAGGCGCGACCGATGGTGACTTTTTTGTCTCCAAGTTCGAACTGTTCCAGCAGTTCATTGTTGAGGTAAACGCGCAGATAAGGCATGATTTCAAGTCCTCCCCGGCAGAAGAGGCCTCCGGGCTTCCCCTATTTGGAATCTTAGCCACACTTTGGTCATAAAGGAACCTCTAGCTCTGACAAAAGCCGCCGTTACAGTCTGAATCTGAGTCCGACATAAAACTCCTCTTTCTTGGGCATGTTATAGACCTTGTGGCCGGTTGCCGCCTCGATCTCTTCAACTACCTGATCGATTCGTTCCGGGGTTTCGGTGGCGAGGACGAACCACATGTTGAGCTTGTGGTCTCGGGCATAGTTGTGGGCCACCTCTGGGAAGGCATTTACCTGATCGGCCACTTGCTCGAACCTCTCTTCGGGTACCGCCATGGCGCACAAACTCAGGCCACCGCCAAGCTTCTCGGCGTGGTACATGGGGCCAAAGCGGCTCAGGTAGCCCGCTTCGAGCAGCCGGCTGATGCGCCGGATCAGCGCTTCTTCTTCCAACCCCAGCTTGTCAGCGGCATCCCGGAAGGGGCGCTCGGTGACGGGAAAGCCGCCTTGGAGGTGGTTGATGATCTTGCGGTCGATGTCGTCCATAGGCCGTGTCATTGTCGGGGTAACGGCGTTCACGGTAAAGGCGGAACGGGTAGGTCGGGCTTCAGCCCGACGATAGGAGGAAAGTTCCATCGCTTTCCGGGGCCGGTGGCGGAGGCCTTCTGGCAGGGACGCCGTGAATACATCCATGTAGGCTTTACGGCAGCTTCCCTGCTGCCGAAACCCTGCCAGAAGGCCCCCGCCACCGGCCACCAAACGTTGTGAAGCGGTTCGTCGGGCTGAAGCCCGACCTACGGCCATGAACCGTTACCGGTACTTTGCCCCGCGCTGCTTGAACCGCCGCCCACTGAAGAGCACCTCCTTTGGGATCTCCCGCAGGCCTAGCTCCTCGGTGATCTGGTCGATGTAGTCCAGCACCCGCTCGCGGTTTTTGCCGTGGATCATGGAGAAGAGGTTATAGGGCCAGTGGGGCAGGCGCCGGGGGCGGCGGTAGCAGAGGGTGACGCAGCGCTGGCGCCCCAGGGCCTCGCCCACTTGCTCCACCTGGTCGTCCGGCACGTCCCACACCACCATGGCGTTGGCGTGGTAGCCCAGCTCGTGGTGGCGCACCACGATGCCGAAACGCCTGATGACGCCGGTCTCCTGCAGGGCGCGTACCCGCTCGATCACCTCGGATTCCGCCAGTCCCACCTGGCGCGCCACCTCGGACCAGGGGCGGGGCACCAGGGGCAGGCCGCCCTGGATGGCCTTGATCAGGTCGTTGTCGGCTTCGCTCAGCACCATAGCGGGAATCCCAGGTCGATGTGGTACTGCGCCTCCAGGGGCAGGTCCAGGATCGGGTAACCGGTGCGTTTTTCCAGCTCCTCCAGCACCGCGTGCAGTTTCTCTTCGTCGGGGGCGGTGACCACGAACCAGAGGTTGTAGTGGTGTTCCCGCTCGTAGTTGTGGTTCACCTCTTCGAAGCCGTTGACGAGGGCCGCCACCCGTTCCAGCTCGTCGTCTGGAACCGCCATGGCGGCCAGGGTGCTGGCGCCCACCCGGCGAGGGGCGAAAACCGGCCCCACCCGGCTGATGAGTCCCTGCGCCTCCAGCTTCCGCAGGAGCTTGAGCACCAGCCCCTCGCTGATCCCCAGGCGGCGGGCGATCTCGGCATAGGGACGCTCCACCAGGGGAAAGCCCTTCTGCCAGGCGTTGAGCAGCCGCTTCTCCAGCTCGGTGAGCTGCGGCTGTTCCACCGAGGGGCGGCGGGGATAGCGCTTGATGACGGGAACGGGCGTGGCCATGGTCAGAGTCCTGTCCTGTGAGCACGGTCGGTGAAGAAGATGCCGCTGGGCTTCCTGGCCGGCAGGGTGGCCTTGCGGGCCTGGGTGTCGGTGTCGTAGATCTGCACCTGGTCGCGGTCGCGCACCGAGATCCACACCTCCTCGCCGCGTGGGGTGAACTCCATGTGGAGGGTGCCCTTGCCGGTATCCAGGGTCTTGACGATCTCCAGGCTCTCGCTGTCGATCACCTGCACCTTGTCATTGTTGGGAAAGGCGAAGTTGACCCAGAGCTGGCGGCCGTCGGGGCGGGACATGACGAACACCGGCTGGCCGTAGACCGGGATGCGGCCCACCAGTTGCCAGCTCTCCATGTCCATCACCAGCACCTCGTGGTGACCCACCGCCGGGAAGAAGGCGCGCCGCCCGGCGATGGCCCACCCCTCCAGGTGGGGCATCTTGTA
>JALVUB010000013.1 GCA_027023915.1 Sedimenticola sp. | reverse complement strand
GCATCATCTGGGAGCTGTGCCGCCACTCCGAGGTGCGCTACCGCAAGGAGCGCGAGGCCAAGGGCCACGCCTGAGAGGCCGGGCCGCCTAGGAGCGGTCTTTTAGCTGGCCCCAGAGCCACAGGGCCTGCCGGGCCAGGCCCCGCCAGGCCCGCACCTCGCGGGAGGTGAGCCCGGCCCGCTCCAGCACCGCCTTGAAGGGGCGGTAGAAGTGGTCCGGGTTGTCGGCCCGCAGGACGCCCAGGGCGGTGAGCGCCTCCTTCAGGTGCCGGTGCAGGCCGTGCAGCTCGGCCAGCTGAACCGCATCGCGAGGGGCAAGCTCTGCGAGCATGTCTGCGGCTGGGTACATCTGCTGGTCTAAATACAGCATTACTCGAGGGGTAACGGTAATGCCGAAGTGCTGAGAAAAGCGTGGAAGTACCTGGGCCATTAGCACGGAATAGGGGTCATCAATGCGGAAATAGAAGGTGGCCTGGTGCGGTTGGCGTTTCAGTTTTCGGCGCCACTCCAGCAGACGACGGCGCCATTGCTGTAGCCCTTCGCTGGTAATCAGGCGGGCAAAGTGGGGCATCAGCTTGTGTTTGATGCTCATGGGCTAGGCTGCTCCTTTTAGCCGAGAGGGCGTCGAGACTCCGCTAGGCTACACTTCTACAGCAGGGCCTCAAAGAGGGATGTAACCCGTTTGTCTTATTGTGTAGGGCCGTGACGAAGAGGCCTAAAAAAGGCGACCTGATGGTCGCCTTGATGATTTAGCTTATTCGCCGATTTGGCTCAAGTCACGCACTGCGCCGCGGTCTGCACTGGTGGTGAGTGCGGCGTAGGCTTTCAGGGCGGTGGAAACACGGCGTGGGCGAATTTCCTTGGGCTTGTAGGCCAGCTTGCCACGGTTTTCCATGTGAGTGCGGCGGTGCGCCAGCTCTTCATCGCTGATATCCAGATGGATGGTGCGGTTGGGAATATCGATATTGATAGTGTCGCCTTCATTCACCAGGGCAATGGCGCCGCCCTCTGCGGCTTCCGGGGACGCGTGGCCAATGGACAGGCCGGACGTGCCGCCGGAGAAACGGCCATCGGTGAGCAGCGCACATTCCTTGCCCAGCCCTTTGGATTTCAAGTAGCTGGTGGGGTAGAGCATTTCCTGCATGCCCGGGCCGCCTTTGGGCCCTTCGTAGCGAATTACCACCACATCGCCGGCAACGATCTGATCACCGAGGATGGCGCGAACCGCCGAATCCTGGGATTCGAATACTCGGGCGCGGCCGGTGAAGGTGAGAATGGAATCATCCACCCCGGCGGTTTTCACGATGCAACCGCGCTCGGCGATGTTGCCGTACAACACGGCTAGGCCGCCGTCCTTACTGTAGGCATTTTCGTAATTGCGGATACAGCCGTTTTCGCGGTCGTCATCCAGGCTTTCCCAGCGCGTTTCCTGGCTAAAGGCCGTTTGGGTGGGGATGCCTGCCGGGCCGGCGGTGAACATCTTTTTCACGCCTTCATCCTGGGTGCGCATGATGTCGTAATGCTCCAGGGCTTCGGCCACGGAGGCCGAGTGCACCATGGGAATGTCGCGGTTGAGCAGGCCAGCCCGGTCCAGTTCGCCGAGAATGCCCATCACACCACCGGCACGGTGCACATCTTCCATATGGTATTTCTGGGTGGCCGGGGCCACTTTCGACAGGCACGGCACCTTACGGCTTAGGCGGTCGATGTCTTCCATGGTGAAGTCCACTTCGCCTTCCAGTGCTGCGGCTAGCAAGTGCAGCACGGTGTTAGTGGAGCCGCCCATGGCGATGTCCAAGCTCATGGCGTTTTCGAACGCTTTCACGGAAGCGATATTGCGCGGCAACAAGGCCTCTTCGTCCTGCTCGTAGTAGCGTCGGGTAACGTCCACGATGCGCCGGCCCGCTTCCAGGAACAGTTCGCGGCGGTCCGCGTGGGTAGCCAGCAGTGAGCCGTTACCGGGCAACGACAGGCCCAGTGCCTCGGTTAGGCAGTTCATGGAATTGGCGGTGAACATGCCGGAGCAGGAGCCGCAGGTGGGGCAGGCGGAACGCTCCACTTCGTTCAGGGTTTCTTCGTCCACGCTGTCATCGGCGGCCATCACCATGGCGTCCACCAGGTCCAGCTTGCCCTCGGCCAGCTTGGTTTTGCCCGCTTCCATGGGGCCACCGGACACGAAGATCACCGGAATATTCAGGCGCATGGATGCCATCAGCATGCCAGGAGTGATCTTGTCGCAGTTAGAGATGCAGACAAGGGCGTCGGCGCAGTGGGCGTTGACCATGTACTCCACGGAATCCGCAATGATGTCGCGGCTGGGCAAAGAATAGAGCATGCCGTCGTGGCCCATGGCGATGCCGTCATCCACTGCAATGGTATTGAATTCCTTGGCGATGCCGCCGGCCTTCTCGACTTCACCGGCCACCAGCTGGCCCATGTCCTTCAGGTGCACATGCCCCGGTACGAACTGGGTAAAGGAGTTAGCGATGGCAATAATCGGTTTACCGAAGTCCCCGTCCTTCATGCCCGTGGCGCGCCACAGGGCACGGGCGCCAGCCATATTGCGGCCATGGGTGGTGGTGCGGGAGCGATACTGCGGCATGGGAACCTCGTTAATGGTCAATAGCGGGACATAGGGACGGCATTGTAACCCACAGACCCACACTGTTGGAGCCTTGCTCGTACGGCGAAAGGGCTCAGGCGCTCCGGTAATGCAGAAGCTAGCCTGCATAGAGCCAGAGCTGCCCTTCACTCACACGCCAGTTGGAAATGTAGGATATGGCTTACATATTTTTATAAATTGCTGAGATAGAGTGAATTTTTCCGTTAAGCACGAAGAGCTAAGAAATGAGGTTTTCTCCTTCGTTATACAAAGTTAACAACGGCGATATGAAGCCGGCACGGTCATTGGATGTTCGAGCCGTATTCCTAATACCGGTTAAGCTCCACGAGGACTGAATGTGGCTCAGATTAAAATATATGGCTTAAAGCCTAATCTCGACGAAAACAGAGCTTTAATATCTGCCTCCGTGCATAACGCTGTAATGTCCGCGCTCAATTATCCACCAGAGAAGAAATTCCATAGATTCATTACCCTTGAGCCAAGTGAATTTATCTACCCTGGTGATGATCGGTCAGAAAAATATATAATAGTTGAAA
>JALVUB010000012.1 GCA_027023915.1 Sedimenticola sp. | reverse complement strand
AGTTGGAGCATGGGGTTGAGCCACTGGTTCCCTGGGACAACGACAAACCCACGGTGGTGGCCCTGCGCGAGATTGCGGCCGGGCTCATCACCGCCGAGACGGTGGAGGCCCAGGAGAAGAAGAGCGACTCCATCGACGACGAACTGGCCGCTGCGCTGGCACAGGAAGTACAGGCAGCAGTGAACGGCCTCTGATCGGGAGTTTGCGGTGGCCACGGCCCTTCCCAAAGAGCAGGGGAGCCGTTGGCCGCCGGTTGTGCCCGAGAACCGCAAGTCCCCGGCGCGACCGCGCTACCTCATCAGCGACCTTTGTACCTATCTTGAGAGCTACCTGCCGCCCGAGCAGGTGCGGGAGGTTTATCGCGCCTATCTCTTTGGCGCCGAGGCTCACAAGGATCAGCGCCGCTTGTCCGGCGAGCCTTACATCTGCCACCCGGTGGCGGTGGCCCGTATTCTCGCCGAGATGCGGCTGGACTATCGTTGTCTCATGGCGGCCATTCTCCATGATGTCATCGAAGACACACCCACCGCCAAGGAGCAGCTCAAGGAGGAGTTCAGCGAGGAGGTGGCGGAGATGGTGGACGGCGTCAGCAAGCTGGCGCGTCTCGACAACCAGACCCGCACCGAGGCCCAGGCGGAGAATTTCCGCAAGATGATGCTGGCCATGACCCGCGACATCCGGGTCATTCTCATCAAGCTGGCCGACCGTCTGCACAACATGCGCACCCTGGACGTGATGCGACCGGAAAAGGCCCGACGCATCGCCCGGGAGACGCTGGAGATCTATGCTCCCATCGCCTTGCGGCTGGGCATCAACAGCATCCGTCTGGAGCTGGAAGAGCTGGGCATGCAGTCCTACTGGCCCTGGCGCTACCGGGTGCTGGATGCCTGTGTGGCCAGGCTGCGCGGTCACCGCAAGGAGCTGGTCAACAGCATCGAGGAGAGCATCCGCAACCGGCTTTCCCAGGAGTCCTTCAATTGTGAGGTGACCGGGCGGGAAAAGCACATCTACAGCCTCTATCGCAAGATGCGGGAAAAACAGGTCTCTCTGACCGAAGTGGCGGACCTGTTCGCCTTCCGTATTCTGGTGGACGACGTGGACACCTGCTACCGGGTGCTGGGCGCGCTGCACGGGCTTTACAAGCCGGTGCCGGGGCGGTTCAAGGATTACATCGCCATTCCCAAGGCGAACGGTTATCAGTCCCTGCATACCGTGCTGGTGGGGCCTCACGGCCACCACATCGAGGTGCAGATCCGCACCCACGAGATGCATCAGGTGGCGGAGGAGGGGATCGCGGCCCACTGGCACTACAAGACCGGCGACGAGAAGTTTCCCCCCAGCGCCGCCATGGAGTGGGTGCGCGGTCTGTTGGAAGTGCAGCAGGATTCAGGCACCTCGGTGGAGTTTCTCGAACACGTCAAGGTGGATCTCTTTCCCGATGAGGTCTATGTCTTCACGCCCCAGGGAGAGATCAAGGTGCTGCCGAAAGGCGCCACCGTGGTGGATTTCGCCTACGCCATCCATTCCGATGTCGGCGACTGCTGTGTGGCGGCGCGGGTGGACAAGCATCTGGTGCCCCTGCGAACCCGGCTGCGCAACGGCCAGACGGTGGAAATCCTGACCGGCGAGGAGGCCCGTCCCAATCCCGCCTGGCTCGATTTCGTGGTCACCGGCAAGGCGCGCGCCGCCATCCGCAGCCATCTGAAGCGGCTTGAGGAGGACGAGGCGGCCGAGCTGGGCAGCCGCATGCTGGAACGGGAACTGGAACGATACGGCACCAGCCTCCACTACATCGACATCGACCGCCTGGACGAGGTGTTGGCGCGGCTCAAGGCCGACAGTCTTTGGCGTCTGCTGGTGGATATCGGGCTGGGCAACCGCATGGCGCGACTGGTGGCCGCCGCCTTGGTGTCACGCGATGTTTCCACCGATTCCGGCGAGTCGGCGGGGCAGATCACCATTCGGGGTACGGAGGGAATGGTGGTGAAGTTCGGCAGATGTTGCCGGCCCATTCCGGGTGATCCAGTGATTGCGCTGTTCCATCCAGGCAAGGGGGTGGTGGTACACCATCAGTCCTGTCCCAATGTCGTTGAAGGTCACCGCTCGCCGGGAGACTGGCTGGAGGTGCAGTGGGAGAAGGAGATCGAAAGCGAGTTTCCCACCGCCCTCGACATCACGGTCAGCAACAAGCGGGGCATGCTGGCCACCATCGCTTCGGCCATCGCCTCCCAGGGCTCCAATATCGACGACATTCGCAGCGAGGAGCGGGATGGAACCACCTCCACCCTGCACCTGGTGCTCACGGTGCGCGACCGCAAGCACCTGGCGGACATCATGCGCCGCTTGCGCGCGATTCCCGAAGTGATCCGCATAGCGCGGGATCTCGGCCGCTGAGACCTCATTCCCGATGCCGTGCCCTTATAACCGACCCCTCGGCGAACCACGTTGGCTCGATATTCGCGCCGGCAGGCCGGGGAATCTGCCTGAACATACTTACCGCTGGCTGCAAGATGGCGCTTCCCTGACCCGCCGGGTGACGGCGGCTTGCGACGGCCGCTTTCGCGTGCGGGTGGTTTCCCAGTGTTGGGGGCGGGCCTTCAACAGCGAACGGCGGATACTGACGTTGGGCTCCCGCGCCGCCTGCCTGGTGCGGGAGGTGGAGCTGTTGTGCGACGGACGCCCCCAGATCTTTGCCCGAACTCTCATTCCCGCCCGCTCACTGCGTGGTGGTGCCCGCCGCCTGGCGCTGCTGCGCGAGCGGCCCTTGGGTGCCGTGCTCTTCGCCGATCCCCACACCAGGCGGGAGCGGGTGGAGATCGCCCGTTTTCTGCCACGCCATCTGCTCTACGACGTGGCCACCGATCATCTGCGGGAGAAACCGGAAGCGGTTTGGGGACGACGAACCCTGTTCCGTTACGCAGGCCAGCCGATTCTGGTTAATGAGCTTTTTCTGCCCGATCTGCTGGAGAGCGCCTTCCAGCCCTAAAGGTCTGAAAAATTCAGGCCTTCTTCCGGCACATGGATGTGCCGGCAAAATCAATGGTCCCAAGCCATTGATTTTGGAGCAAGCCGCAAACCGCGTTTGCGGCGCGGCGCGCTCTGATAAAGCCATGGAAGTGTAAGGGGACACTTGAATCACGAAAGAAGTGGGATTTTATG
>JALVUB010000011.1 GCA_027023915.1 Sedimenticola sp. | reverse complement strand
TGAAAGAAATTTCGATATGAACCTGCACGAATACCAAGCCAAGTCGCTCTTTTCCGAATATGGCATCCCAGTGCCGCCGGGCGAGGTGGCCGATTCTCCCAAAGCGGCGACAGAAGCGGCTCGCCGGCTTGGCGGCGCGCTCTGGGTGGTAAAAGCCCAGGCCCACACCGGCGGTCGTGGGAAGGCGGGTGGGGTGAAATTGGCGCGCAGCCTGGAGGAAGTGGAAGCCGCTGCCGGGGAACTCATTGGCACGCGCCTGGTGACCCGGCAAACCGGGCCGGCTGGCCTGCCGGTAAACCAGGTGCTGGTGGAGAGCGGCAGCGAGATCGAACGGGAGCTTTATCTTGGCGCGCTGTTGGATCGCTCCCGCTCGCGCATCACTTTCATGGCTTCGCGGGCGGGCGGAATGAACATCGAAGAGGTGGCGGCCGAGACGCCGGAGAAGATTCTCACCACGGTGGTGAATCCCGCCGCCGGCTTGCAGCCGTTTCAGGCGCGCCGTCTTGGCTTTGGCCTGGGGTTGAGCGGCGATCAGCTCAAGGCCTTTGGTCGCATCATGAGCGGGCTTTATCGGCTCTATCTGGAGAAGGATGTTAGCCTCATCGAAATCAATCCTCTGGTGGTCACCACCGGCGGCGAACTGCTGGCGCTGGACGGCAAGATCAATATCGATGACAACGCCCTGTTTCGCCAGCCGGCGATTTGTGAGATGCGTGACATCAGTCAGGAGGACCCTCGGGAAGCCCAGGCGGCGAAGCACGATCTCAACTACATCTCCCTCGACGGCAACATCGGCTGCATGGTCAACGGGGCCGGCCTTGCCATGGCCACCATGGATCTGGTGAAGCTGGAGGGGGGCGAGCCGGCCAACTTTCTCGACGTTGGGGGGGGCACCACCGCCGAGCGGGTTACCGAAGCCTTTAAGCTGATCCTGTCGGACGAGAAGGTGAAGGCGGTGCTGGTGAACATCTTCGGTGGCATCGTCCGCTGCGACCTCATCGCCGAGGGAATCATCGCCGCCGCCCGCAAGGTGAGGATTGAGGTGCCAGTGGTGGTGCGCCTGCAAGGCACCAACCACGAAAAAGGGCTGGCGATGCTGGCCGAAAGCGGCCTGGACTTCATCACCGAGGAAGATTTCACCGAGGCGGCGCGAAAGGTGGTGGCGGCAGCCCGTTGAACAGAATGAGCGAAGAACAATGAGCATTCTCGTCGACAAGAACACCAAGGTCATCTGTCAGGGGTTCACCGGCAGGCAGGGAACTTTTCATTCCGAGCAGGCGATCGCCTACGGCACCAAGCTGGTGGGTGGGGTGACGCCGGGCAAGGGGGGGCAGACCCACCTTGGGTTCCCGGTTTTCGATACCGTGCATCAGGCGGTGGCCGAGACCGGCGCCGATGCCACCATGATCTATGTGCCGCCGCCCTTCGCCGCCGACGCCATTTTGGAAGCGGCTGATGCCGGTATTCGCATCATCGTATGCATCACCGAGGGCATTCCGGTGCTCGACATGCTCAAGGTGAAGGCAGCCCTTGCCGACAGCGGTTCGCGTCTTATCGGCCCCAATTGTCCCGGCATTATCACGCCTGGCGAGTGCAAGATCGGCATCATGCCTGGCGCCATTCACAAACCGGGGCGGGTGGGCGTCATTTCCCGTTCCGGTACCCTTACCTACGAAGCGGTGGATCAGACCACACGCGCCGGCCTGGGTCAGAGCACCTGCGTCGGTCTGGGGGGCGATCCCATCCCAGGCACCAGCTTCACCGATTGTCTGGAACTGTTCGAACAGGACGATCAGACCGAGGGAGTGATTCTGGTGGGCGAGATTGGCGGCAGCGCCGAGGAAGAGGCGGCTGAATACATCCGTGACCATTTCAGCAAGCCGGTGGTGGCCTATATTGCGGGTGTCACCGCGCCGCCGGGCAAGCGAATGGGGCACGCCGGTGCCATTATCAGCGGCGGCAAGGGCACTGCCGAAGCCAAGTTCAGCGCGCTGGAGGCTGCTGGCGTCCATGTGGTTCACTCCCCCGCCGAGATGGGCAAGCGCATGGCTGAGATATTGGGCTGAAAATCCCCGGTGGTGGCGCGGGTAAGCCCGCAACAATGTCGCTATACTGCTTGGCGGGCCAACCAAAACCTTATCGATATGACCGAAGAACAAAAGGCGGAAGGTTTGGTGGAGTGCTACCACCGAATCCTTGAGGGCGTGGGGGAGGATCTGTCCCGCGAAGGGTTACTGAAAACGCCGGAGCGGGCGGCCAAGGCCATGGCTTTTCTTACCCGGGGCTATGAGCAGTCCCTGGATGAGATCGTTAACAACGCCGTTTTTCCGTCGGACAACGACGAGATGGTGATCGTCAAGAACATCGAGCTCTACTCCTTGTGCGAACATCACATGCTGCCCTTCATCGGCAAGGCCCATGTGGCCTATCTGCCGGATGGCAAGGTGTTGGGGCTCTCCAAGGTGGCGCGCATCGTCGATATGTTTGCCCGACGCCTCCAGATTCAGGAACAGCTTACCACTCAGATTGCCAGGGCCATCGAGCAGGTGATCGGGGCCAAGGGTGTCGGCGTCATCATTGAGGCGGAACATCTCTGCATGATGATGCGCGGGGTACAGAAGCAGAACTCGGTGACCACCACCTCCATGATGCTGGGCACCTTCCGCAGCAACCAGAGCACCCGGGAAGAGTTTCTCACGCTGGTCAAACAGGGATGATAACCATAAGAATTAAGAATCTCCGTTTGCGTACCTATATCGGCTTCAACGAAGAAGAGCAGCGCAAGCGCCAGGACGTGGTTATCAATGTCCGTTTCAGCTACAAGGCCGACGATGCCGCCGAATCCGATGATGTGCGCTATGCGGTGAACTATCGCACCATCACCAAGCGGATCATTGAGCGGGTGGAAAACGGTCGTTTCTTGTTGCTGGAGCGGCTGGCGGCGGAAGTTCTGGATCTGGTCATGGAACAGCCTGAAATCCACTTTGCCGAGGTGGAAGTGGACAAGCCCCACGCGCTGCGTTTTTCCGATTCGGTTTCCGCCATGGTGAGCGCTGAGAGAGCGGTGTCATGACCAAGACCGCCTTGTTGCTGAAGGTCTCTTTCTGGCTGGTTGTGATTGGCGCCTTCGCCCTGTTTACGCCCAACCCCGCCTGGCCAG
>JALVUB010000010.1 GCA_027023915.1 Sedimenticola sp. | reverse complement strand
TATTCCTCTCACCAACGGCAAGCCTTATCTCTTCGTGATTCACCAGGGGCGATCTGTTAAGGTTCAACGTATCCAGGATACCCATTGGCGGTTGTCCGGCTTTTTTGCCAAGACCATTCGGCCCTGTCCGCCCCACTGCCTCCAGTCTGTAACGCCCGCGCCTGGAGTAAAGACCATAGGTGAAGTGGAACTGTTCAATTTCATGGAAAATGAGTTGCGGGATGGCTCTGGGTTGTTGATTGATGCCCGGCTTCCGGTATGGTATGCAAAAGGAACCATTCCCGGCTCGATCAATATCCCCTTTACTGAATTCACGAAAAAGCCGGATACTCCCGAGATGGATGCCCTCCTTAAACGGTTGGGGGCCAAACCGCGAGGCAAGGTTGGCCTGTGGGAGTCGCTGAAGGAAAAATGGAACTCGGATGAGGCAAAATACAAAACCGACAAATGGGATTTCACCGATGCAAAAAAAGTGGTTCTGTTTTGTAACGGGCCTTTGTGCGGCGTTTCTCCGCGGGCCATCAGAGGGTTGGTTGCGGCCCATTATCCTGCCGACAAGATCTTCTATTACCGGGGTGGCATGCAGATGTGGGAGATGTGGGGCTTGACTACAGTAAAGCCAAAAGTGGTAAAACAATGACTTTGAAAATTACTCCGGGCCTGGCAGGGCGTGGGCATCATGCTGGAGGATAGAATGGAAGGCGGAGAATTGGCTGGTTTCAAGGTCATGGTCATAGACGACAGCAAGACCATCCGCAAGACCGCGGAGAATCTGCTGCGTAAAGCCGGCTGTGAGGTGATAACCGCCGTTGATGGTTTTGAGGCACTCTCCTTGGTGGCCGATCATAAACCTGATCTCATATTCGTGGACATCATGATGCCGCGTCTGGACGGGTATCAGACATGCACCCTCATCAAGAATAACGAGGTCTACGCGGATACTCCGGTCATCATGTTGTCGAGTCGCGACGGTTTGTTTGACCGTGCCAAGGGGCGGCTGGCCGGTTCCGATCAGTACCTCACCAAACCTTTCACGCGGGAAGAACTGTTGGGCGCCATCCGTCAACATCTGGATCAGCCGGGCTGATCGTTTTTTTGGCTTTTGAATCGGGTATTTTCATCAAAATTATAGGCAGGAGCGAAAAGAGCGACATGGCAAAGGTGCTTATCGTAGATGATTCCCCCACCGAGGTTCACATTTTGACCAGTGCGTTGAGTGGCGCGGGTCACCAGATCGTGGTGGCCACTGATGGCCAGGAGGGGGTGGACAAGGCGGTGGCGGAACAGCCGGATGTGATTTTGATGGATGTGGTGATGCCCGGGCTCAACGGATTCCAGGCCACCCGAAAAATCCATCGCAACCCCATAACCAGTCACATACCCATCATTATCGTAACCACCAAGGATCAGGACACCGACAGAGAATGGGGCATGCGCCAGGGGGCGCGTGATTATCTGGTGAAGCCGGTGGACATGAAGGAGCTGCTGCAGAAAGTGTCCCAGTACGCTGGAGCCTGAAAGTATGGGGGAAGCCATCAAAGGGGGAGTCGCGGCGGTTCTGGCCACGCTGTCTGATTACGAGCGGCGTGCGGAAAGCCAGTGGGATCGGGTGCCGGCCACCATTGAAAAAGAAGAAGAGTGGCAGGGGTTGGCTTTCGTGCTGGATGGCGTGAAGCTGGTGGTTTCCATGGACGAGGTGCGCGAGCTGCTCACCTATCCGGAAACGGTAACACCAGTGCCGGGGACGAAAAAATGGATGTTGGGGCTGGCCAATATCCGTGGTGAGCTTCTGCCCATCATTGATTTGCAGTGTTTTGTGGGGGCCGCGCCGGTGGTATTGGACGACCAGTGTCGGGTTTTGGTGATTCGCAACCGGGGCGCTTCCACGGGGCTGATGGTCTCTGCGGTTGTGGGTTTGCGACATTTTCCTGAAAACCGGCGTGTCATGGATGCTCAGATCGAGGGGGTTGTGGGGCAATATGTTTATGACGTTTTTCAGATGGAGAACGAATTGTGGCCAGTATTCAGCATGGCGGCGCTGGCCAATGATGAGCAATTCCTCTCCGCGGCGGCCTGAAGGGTGGGTCAGGCAGAGAATTTACAAACTACATTTGGGAAAAGGACCCTGCAAAAGGGCATCCAAACCGGGATCTGAGGTAAAAAGATGGCTGTAAGAGCAAAGAAAGGTCAGGATCGTTCCGCGATCATCCCGCTGTTGGCGGTTTTGCTGGGTATTTCGGTGATAGCGGGTGTTGTGGCGTTTGTGGCCTGGTCAAAGCACAACGCTTATGTGGAGAAATATCTTCTGTATGCCGCCGATGAACGGGTGGCCGCGCAACGGATCGCCAAATATACGGTGGAGGCCGCAAGTGGTAAGGAGGCTTCTTTTGCCCGTCTCCATAGTGCCCGCGATCATTTCTCCCAACTGCTCACAAAACTCAAGAAGGGGTCGCCCAAAGAGGGGTTGCCGCCGTCACCGGAGGCTATACAGCCCAAATTGCGCGATGTCGAGAACAAGTGGCTGGAGTTGAGGTCGCACGTTGATGCCGTGCTGGACAACCAGGAGGCCATTCTTTCGGTAAAAGACATCATCGCGTCCATCAAGGACTCTTTGCCTGATCTGGTCGAGCAAGCTTCCGCTGTCACCAACAAATTGGTGGAAAAGAAGGCCGATCCAACACAAATCTATTACGCCACCCGTCAGTTGTTTCTGGCGCAGCGGGTGGTTTCTTCCCTGGGCGAAGTTTTGGCCGGTGGTTCCGCCACCGCCACGGCCGTCGATCAGCTCACCCAGGATGTGGACGAGTTGAAAACCATAGCCGATGCCTTGATCAACGGCAGCGATGCCTTGGGCGTGAAGCCGCTGGACAGGGATCAACAGGAGAACCTGCTGGAAATAAAAGCCATGTTGGGCGACATGGACGAATCGCTCAATGCCCTGATTTCCAAGGTTCCCAACGTGTTGCCGGTGCTGGAGGCCGTGGGTGAGGCGGGCCTGAAGGAAAAGGCGCAAAAAGCGTTGGAGAAAGGAAAGGTGTTGCCCAACATGGATGTGCCCAGCGCTGTGGCGCTGGCTTCGGACAAGCTGGAAGGGGCGATCCGCGAGTTGATCCAGCAGTATCGTGGCGACGCGGGCCAGTTGCGCTTCGGTCCTCTGGTCGTGGGGCCGTTGCTGATTACGGTTTTGGGTTTGCTGACCTTGGCTTTGCTGGTGCTGTTGGGCCTCGCCATGGTGGCGCGGGCTCGCCGGCAGGAAAAACGGGTGTCCGAGCAGTACCAACGGAACCAGGAGGCTATCCGCCGCTTGCTGGACGAGATGGGGGATCTGGCTGACGGGGATCTGACGGTGGAGGCCACGGTGACCGAGGATATCACCGGCGCCATCGCGGACTCCATCAACTACGCCATTGAAGCCATGCGCGATGTGGTCAAGTCGATCAACGACACGTCGGAGGACGTGTCCCGAAACTCACAGGAAACCCAGGCCACGATCATGCAGTTGGCCGAGGCCGCGGAAAACCAGCGTGACGAGATCAGTAACGCCAGCACCGTTATTGAGCGCATGACCAACTCCCTGATGGAGATGGAGGAGACCGCCAGCCAATCGGCGGAGGTTGCCCAGCAGTCGGTGGAGATCGCAGGCAAGGGCGGCGAGGCGGTGCGCCGTACCATTCACGGCATGGACAACATCCGGGATCAGATCCAGGAGACTTCCAAACGGATCAAACGTCTTGGCGAGAGTTCCCAGGAGATCGGCAACATTGTGGAACTGATCGAGGACATCGCCGATCAGACCAACATCCTGGCGTTGAACGCCGCCATGCAGGCAGCCATGGCGGGCGAGGCGGGCCGTGGTTTCGCGGTGGTGGCCGACGAGGTGCAACGGCTGGCTGAACGTTCCGCCAATGCCACCCGCCAGATCGAGGCGCTGGTGCAGACCATTCAGGCGGATACCAAGGAAGCGATGGTTTCCATGGAGTCCAGTACCTCGGAGGTGGTGAATGGGGCCGGCCTGGCGGAAGACGCCGGCGCCGCGCTGCGGGAGATCGAGAAAGTGTCGCAGGAGATCGCCGACATCATCACCCGGCTGGCGGGAACCGCCCAGGTGGAAGCCGCCGAGGCGCGCCAGGTGAACGACACCATGGGGGTCATCCAGGAGATCACCCAACAGACCACCAGCAGTACCAGCCGGGCGGCTCGCGAAATCGGCGAACTGGCAGCCAAAATCGACCAGTTGCGGCAGTCGGTGGCAGGTTTCGTTTTGCCGGAGGAGTGATCCACCTCGTATTGAGGAAGTTCCATGAGCGGCAACCAAAGGCCAGATTACGCAAACTTGCGCTGGATCCAGGAGGGACTGGAGGAGTCTCTCCAGCGTGCCCGTCAGGCATTGGGGGCCTGGGAGGAGGCCCGCTTTGATCCCTCGCTGCTTCAGCCATTTCTTGAGCAGGTACGGCAGCTGCTCGGCACCTTGCGCATGGTGCAGGTCTATGGCGGCGCCATGGTGCTCGAAGAGGTGCAGCAGGTGGGCACTTTACTGCGGGAGGGCAGCCTACAGGGCAGTGGCCGGTTGGCCGAATGCATGATGCTGGTGTTGTTGCAACTGCCTGGCTATCTGAAGCGCCTGGAGCAGGGGCAGCCGGACGTTCCGCTGGCGTTGTTGCCGGTACTCAACGATCTGCGTGCCGCCCGGGGCATGGAGCCCGCCACGGAAATTGCGCTGTATGCGCCCAATCTCGACCGGGTGGTGGAGCGGGAACCGGTGGTTCCCGGATCTGGTAATCCCGCTATTCCCGGGCTGGTGAGGCGGTTGAGAAACCGCTATCACCATGGTCTGCTGGCCTGGTACCGGGGGAAGGGAGAGCTTGCCGGACTGGATCTTGTGCTGGATGTGGTGCGTCAGGTGAACGCCGCCGCCGGCACTCACCGGTTGCGCCGGTTGATGGACGCGGTGGAAGCCTTGATCGTCACGCTTATCGATGGCGAGTTTACCGCCGATAACGAAGTCAAGAGGCTGTTCAGCCGACTTGACAGGGTCTTCCACGACCTCATCGAGGGGAGCGAAGAGAGCGTCATGGAGCGGTTTCCCATGGAACTGCTCAAGAACATCCTGTACTGCGTTTCCCGTTCTCATTCCGATGCGTCGGTGGTGCAATCCATAAAGCGCACCGCTGATCTGGCCAACAGTTTTCCCGAGAATATCCAGACGGCGCAGGGACAGCAGTCGTCCTGGCCGGTCGATCAGGAAGTGATTTCCGCGGTTGCGGAACAACTGCTTGAGAACCTTCATCGTGTTCAGGAAGGGCTGGATTTGTTCAAGCGGGGAGATCACCAGGAGCTTCATCACCTTCAGGGGTTAAGCGGCATTCTGCAAAAGGTTACCGACACCCTTGGAATGTTGGGGCGAGGCGATCTGCGTGAGCGGTTGCTTGGCGTTGGCTCCGAACTGGAGATGATGGAGAACGGCCAGGCCACTCTCGACAACGAACGGCTCATGCAGATCGCGGTTGCGCTGGTGGAAGTGGAGTCCGCCCTTGGCCGTTTGCCGCAAGAGCGGGAAGCGGAAGTCGAGGATACGAAGGCCATCAAGGAACGTCAGCGCGAAGAGCAGCGCCAGCAGGTCCTCCGGGAAGCCGCGCGCGAGCTGGCACACATCAAGGAGCGGTTGGAAGGCTACCTCCGCGATCCTTCCGACAGCGGACGCCTGTTGCAGGTGAAGGCGGAGGCGCACAAGCTTGCTGGCGTCTTCAGCGTGGCCGAACTGCTGGATGTGGCACAGCTGCTGGGACGGGTGGAGCCGGAATTGCAGCGCTTGGCTGAGAGCCAAAAGGCGCCCACCTCGCAGGAGCAGAGTGCGCTGGTGGATCTGTTCGCCGCACTCGATTACTACCTGGAGGCGCGTCTGGAAGGCCGTGGTGGCCTGAAGTCGATTTTGGAACAGGCCGGACAGGCACTGGATCTGCTCTCCGGCGCCGTGGAGGCGCAAGAGGGTGAGCTGCCGCCGGAGTTCAGGGGAGAGCAGGCCATATCCAAGCCCAAGCCCACGGAAGAGGCCAAGGTCATTCCTCTCCATGCCGGCGCGCCCGGAAAGCTCGTTTCCGAGCAGCCGCCCGTTTCCGAAACCGTCGCCGAGGCGGAGGTCGGGGAAGAAGAGCCGGGAGCAGCCGAAGCCACCGCCAAGGAGCAGCCGGCCCTGGTGGAGATGGACGAAATCGACCCCGAGATTTTCGACATCTTCATGGAAGAAGCGGGCGAGGAACTGGAAGTTATCAACTCTCTCTATCCCCGCTGGCGGGCCGATCAGTCAGAGCACCATGCGCTCGAGACATTCCGCCGCTCCTTCCATACGCTCAAGGGGAGTGGGCGCATGGTGGGGGCCAATGTCATTGGTGAATTTTCCTGGTCCATAGAAAATCTGCTCAACCGGATCATGGATGGTACCGTTGAGCCGGATTCCGAGATTCTTTCCTTCCTCGATGAAGCAGTGGCCGCGGTGCCTGTGTTAATCGAGGCGCAGCGTGAAGGCAAGCCGGCACAAGTGGATGTGGCGTCGCTGGAAGAGCGGGCGTTCAAACTGGCGGAGCCGAGACCGGTGGCGCGGGAGGAAGAGCCCGCCGAGTCCGGGACGGAAGAGATGATGGCCGATGAAGCCCTTGTGGACGCGGAGGCCGCCGAACCCGAGGAAGGGACTGTCGAGCCGCCGCCGCCCGCCATCGAGATAGATCCCGACCTCCATGTCATCTTCCGTGGCGAGTCAGAGGTTCATCTGGGTGTGGTGCAGCGGTTCCTCTCCCTGTGTGGCGACCAGTGTGACGTGGGGCAGGAGTTGGTGCGTGCCCTGCACACCCTGCGCGGCAGCTCCCATCTGGCCGAGATCGAATCCATGGCCTCGCTGGCTGGTGAGATGGAGATCTATTTCAAGCATCTCCGCCAACTTGGTCAGCCCTGTGGTGAGTCGGAAAAGCGCCTGCTCGGCGATTTCCACGATGTCATGCGCGAGCTCCTCGATGCGGTGAACAAGCCGGGCAGCGTGCTGCCGGATTGGGAAAAATTGCTGATCCGCATTCGCGAGGCGGATGCCGAGCTTCCGGAGGTGGTTTCCGAACTGGTGCCCTCGGGTGACAGTGAGTTTCTGCAAGAGGCCTCCTCAGAGCGGGATGTGTTGAACTCCTACTTGGAGGAGACCGCCGCCACCTTGAACCGGCTCTATTTGCCCATGTCCAACTGGGTGAAGAGCGGTTCGCCCAGATTTGTGGACGACATTCTCCGTGAACTGCATGAGCTCAAGAGCGACGCCAATTCCGTGGGGCTCGCTTCCCTGTCTGATCTGTTGGAAGGGTTGGAATCCTATTTTGCCTTGCTGGAACAGACCGGCGGCGAAGTGGACATCGATACCAGGCGGCAGCTGGGCCGGCTGGTGGAGTCGGTGGAAGACGCGTTGGACGGCCTGCATCTCAACGGCAGGTTGCCGGACCTGCAACTAGACATAGATACGGCTCGTCGCCTGGTGGATCAGCTGGAGGCTGTATCCCGTCTCGAAGAGGAAGAACCGAGCTCCATGCTGGAAGAAGAGGCTCAGGCGGAGGAGCCGGAGTCGATACTGCTCTCCGAAGCCTGGGAAGGCGAAAGCAACTTCCATCCCGAATCGGCTTCCCTGGACGAAGCGCCATCGCCTCCCGAGCCGCCGGCAAAAGAACAGGGGCGTCCCTTTGCCGTGCCGGATGTGGATCCCGAATTGCTGGAGGTGTTCCTGGAGGAAGCCGGCGAGCTTGTCGAGCAGCTCGACGAAAACTATCAGGAGTGGCAGCAGGATATCACTTCCCATGAAGCCATCGACGGCCTCATGCGCAGCCTCCACACACTGAAGGGGAACGCCCGCTTTGCCGGCCTGTTCGCCCTGGGTGATCTGAGCCACGTCATGGAATCCCTGTTCGAGGGCCTGTCCGAAGGCCGCTTGGTGGCGGAGCAACGGTTGCAACCCCTGGTGCGTGCCGGTCTCGACCGTCTGGCCAACAGTGTCGAGCTGTTGCAGCACGGCAATATCCTGCCTGATCTGACCGAGATCACCCGCACCCTGGAGGCTGCGGCGGCGGGCGAGGCCTGGGAGATGCCCAGCGTTCTGAGTGAATCGGAACTCACCACCATCCTGCAGGATACTTATACCGTCGAGATCGCCCATTCCGGCTTCAGTGAGATCCTGCCCAGCTCGGAGCCGGTGATGGACTCCTCTTTCATCTTTGACTCCCAGGTGCTTACCGACTCCGAGCTGATGGGCGAGACAGAGCCCTCCGGCGGAGACAAGAAAGTGGTGCCCTTCCCCGGCGGAAACATCCGCAAGCGGGGGGATCGCCAGCGTCCGCCACCCCTTCAGGCCGAGGAGGCCCGTACCGACAAGGGTGAAAGGGTGCGGGTGCTGGCGGAACTGCTCGACCAGTTGGTGAACAACGCCGGTGAGGTGAGCATCTACCGCGCCCGGCTGGAGCGCCAGAACATGCGCATTCAGCACAACCTGGAAGAGCTCAATGCCACGATTTTCCGCCTGAGAAACCAGTTGCGCGCCCTGGAACTGGAGACCGAGGCCCAGATCCGCTCCCGGCACGAGCGCGAACAGGAGGAGGGCAAGTACGAGGATTTCGACCCGCTGGAGATGGACCGATACTCCACTCTCCAGCAGCTCTCGCGGGCCCTGTCGGAAACCATCAACGACCTTTCCGAGCTTGGTGAGTCTCTTGGCGAGCAGGCGCGTGACACCGATACTCTGCTGTTGCAACAGGCGCGGGTAACCAACGACCTGCAAGACGGCCTGCTGCGCAGCCGCATGGTGCCCTTCAAGCGTCAGGCCACCCGTCTCCAGCGGGTGGTGCGTCAGACCGCCAACGCATTGGGCAAGCGCGCGGAACTCAACGTGGTGGGCGCCGATGGCGAGATTGACCGTACCATCCTCAACCGCATCATGGGGCCGTTGGAGCACCTGCTGCGCAACGCCGTGGCTCACGGGATCGAGCCCCTGGATCAGCGCAGAGCGCAGGGCAAGCCGGAAGTGGGCAAGGTCTCACTGGTGCTTGCCCGCGAAGGCAGCGAGGTAGTGATAACCATTTCCGATGACGGCGCCGGCCTCAATACCGAGGCCATCCGCGAAAAAGCGATCCAGAGCGGGCTGCTGGAACCCAACGCCGAGGTGGATGAGGAAGAGATCCACCAGTTTATTCTTCAGCCCGGTTTCAGTACCGCCACGGAGGTGACCCAGGTTGCCGGTCGCGGCGTGGGCATGGACGTGGTGGTGGCCGAGATCAAACAGCTTGGTGGGTCGCTGGAGATCTTGTCGCAGCGGGGGCAGGGCAGCAGCTTCGTTATCCGCCTGCCCTTTACGCTGGCCATTTCGGAAGCCTTGTTGGTGGAGGTCGGAGAAGAGACCTATGCCATACCTCATGGTTCCACCGAGGTCATCATCCGTACTTCGCGCGAGGAGCTGCTGGACTGTTACCAAGGTCGTTCGGAAGGAATCGAATATGGTGGAAACCTCTATCCGGTGCGGTATCTGGGATCACTGCTCGGCATCGGCGAGCCTCGGGTGCCCGACAACCTGAAATGGCAGCCGTTGTTGCTGGTGCGCGCCGGCGAGCGGCGCATGGCGATTCACATTGACCGGCTTCTCGGCAACCAGCAGGTGGTGGTCAAATCCATCGGTTCCCAGTTGGCGGGCGTGCAGTGGTTCACTGGTGGCACCATTCTGGCCGACGGCAAGATCGCCCTGTTGCTCGACATGGGCGCGTTGGTGCGCTCCGCGGCGGTCAGGAGCGCGACGGCGAAAAAGGAGGCGGAGGCGGCAGCGGAGACGGCGGATCAAGGGATCACCGTCATGGTGGTGGACGACTCCATTACCGTGCGCAAGGTGACCACCCGTCTGCTGGAAAGGCACAACATGCAGGTGATTACCGCCAAGGACGGGGTGGATGCCATCACCGTTCTTCAGGATCACAAACCCAATGTGATGTTGCTGGATATCGAAATGCCGCGCATGGATGGCTACGAACTGGCGCGGCACATCCGCAATACGCCCGATCTGGAAGACATCCCCATCATCATGATTACCTCCCGCACCGGTGAGAAGCATAGAAACCGTGCGTTGGAGCTTGGCGTGAACCGTTATCTCGGAAAGCCCTATCAAGAAGCCGACTTGCTGGAGAATATTTACGAGCTGTTGGGAGAGCGGGTGAATGGCTGAGCAGTCGGAAGCGCCCGAAATCCAGGGGCTGCTCATTCCCCAGGCACAAACCCCCTTGCTGCTTCCCGCCACATCGGTGATTGAGATCCTCGGTCACCGCGAGCTGGTGAATCAGGGGGAAAGAGCACCGTCCTGGTTGCTGGGCCATTTCGAATGGCGTCATCTGATGTTGCCGTTGCTCTCCATGGAACGGCTGTTGGGAGTGCGGCGTGAACAGCGTCGTGGGCGCAAGCGGATCGTGGTGATTCATGTATTCGGCGAAGGGTTGGACAATCCCTTCGTGGGCATTCAGGCCACCGGCATGCCGCGCATGGTGAACATCAAGGAAGACGCCATGCGGCTTCTGGAGGCGGGAGGGTGGCCCGACAGCTGGCCGGTACGTTACAAGGTCAAGGTGCAGGAGACAGAAGCGCTGGTGCCGGATCTTGACCGGCTGGGGGTGCTGGCCGCCGCCCTGGAGCCCGAGCCGGCCTAGTCGCGGAAGTCCCCCCATAGCACCTGAATCGCGGCCAGGGCGGCCAGGGGAGCGGTTTCTGAGCGCAAAACCCTGGGGCCGAGCCTGATACCCCGCCACCCTCGCAGGTAAGCCGATTCCCGTTCCTTGTCGCTCAATCCGCCTTCCGGCCCCACCAGCAAAATGAATTTGTTTTCCGTTGACACAAGGCCGGGCAAGGTTTGTTGCGCACCTGGGTCCAGCAATAGCAGATTGCCCTGGTGACCTTTTTCCAGCCACTTGTCCAGCCGTTGTGGCGGCCGCAAGTCGGGAAGCCAACGACGTCCAGACTGTTCACAGGCCGAAATCACCACACCCCGCCAGTGTGCCAGCCGGCGTGCCAGCCGTTTATCATCCAGCTTTACCACCGTGCGTTCGGTAAACAGGGGCTGGATGATGGAGACACCCAGCTCCACCGATTTTTGCAGGGCAAAGTCCATCCGCTCCCCTTTCGAAATGCCCAGCGCAAGTGTCAGGCTCAAGGGGGGGGTGGGTTCTTCTTCTCCCATTTCCAGGATTTCGGCTTCCCCTCCTTTACGGTCCATGCGGGTGAGGCGGGCGGAATAGTCGCGCCCATCCCTGCCGTTGAACAGCAGCAAGGGATCGCCGCTTTTCAGACGCAGAACCTGGTGCAGGTGGTGGTGGACCCGGGCCGGCAGTGTTATCCGCTCTCCGGGGATCAGCGGTTGATCGACAAAGTTACGCGCCAGCCGCACCGAGCCCGAGTTCCTTGCAGATGGCCAAGGTGGCTTCCGCCTGGTTGAGAGTGTAAAAGTGAAGGCCGGGCGCGCCGCCTTCCAACAGGTTGCGGCACAGGCCGGTCACCACCTCGATACCGAAATCGAAGATCGCCTGCTGGTTGTCGCCATAGGCCTCCAATCGTTTTCGCAGCCAGCGGGGAATTTCGGCGCCGCAGGCATCGGAGAAGCGGGCCAGGTTGGCGTAATTGGTGATAGGCATGATTCCCGGCACGATGGGAATGGTGATGCCCCGCCGACCGCAGTCATCGAGAAAGCGCCAGTAAGCGTCGGGGTTGTAGAAATACTGGGTAATGGCCCCGTTTGCGCCCGCTTCCACCTTGCGCTGGAAATTGTCCAGGTCCTGCCAGGCGTTGGGTGCCTGGGGGTGAAACTCCGGGTAGGCGGCCACTTCGATATGGAATTGGCCGGGGAATTCCTTCTGGATGAAGGTCACCAGTTCGTTGGCGTAGTTAAAATCATTCAGCTCTCCCAAGCCGGCTCCCGATGGCAGGTCACCCCGCAGGGCAACGATGCGGCGGATGCCCTGGTTGCAGTAACGTTGCAGAATTTCGCCAATCTCTTCGCGACTGGCACCGATGCAGGAAAGGTGGGGAGCGGTTTCAACGCCCTGGCCACGCAGCCACTCCACGGCGGCAAAGGTGCGCTCGCGGGTGGAGCCGCCGGCGCCGTAGGTGACGCTGAAATACTCCGGCCCCAGGGCCTGGAGCCGGGATACGGTGGTCTTGAGTTTTTCCATCCCCTGCTCTGTTTTTGGGGGGAAAAGCTCGAAACTGAAAGTCTGGTTCATGTGGATCGCCCTGTTCCTGAGGCAAGGGGCTTGCAGGGTCGGCATGGGGATGCGCCCACAAGGGGCGGCATCCCCGCGAACCGCCTCAATAGCGGTAGTGATCCGGCTTGTACGGCCCTTCCACCGGCACGCCGATGTAGTCGGCCTGCTCCGGCGTCAGTTGCGACAGGTGGGCGCCGATCTTCTCCAGGTGGAGACGGGCCACCTCCTCGTCCAGCTTCTTGGGCAGCACATAGACCTTCTTCTCATACCGCGCCTGGTTGTTGAACAGTTCGATCTGCGCCAGCACCTGGTTGGTGAAGGAGTTGGACATGACGAAGCTGGGATGGCCGGTGGCGCAGCCCAGGTTCACCAGCCGTCCCTTGGCCAGCAGGATGATCTTCTTGCCGTCGGGGAAGATGACGTGGTCCACCTGCGGCTTGATCTCCTCCCACTGGTACTGCTCCAGGCTGGCGACGTCGATCTCGTTGTCGAAATGGCCGATGTTGCAGACGATGGCCTCGTTCTTCATCTGGGCCATGTGGTCGTGGGTGATGACGTGGAAGTTGCCGGTGGCGGTGACGAAGATGTCGGCCACGGGCGCGGCTTCTTCCATGGTCACCACGCGGTAGCCCTCCATGGCCGCCTGCAGGGCGCAGATGGGGTCGATCTCGGTGATCCAGACGGTGGCGCCCAGGCCGCGCAGGGACTGGGCGCACCCCTTGCCCACGTCGCCGTAGCCCAGCACCACGCAGATCTTGCCGGCGATCATCACGTCGGTGGCGCGCTTGATGCCGTCCACCAGGGACTCGCGGCAGCCGTAGAGATTGTCGAACTTGGACTTGGTGACCGAGTCGTTGACGTTGATGGCGGGGATGGCCAGCTCGCCGCGCTCCTCCATCTGGTAGAGACGGTGGACGCCGGTGGTGGTCTCCTCGGTGACCCCCTTGATGTTCTTGAGGATGTTGGAGTACCAGTTGGGGCTCTCGGCCAGGCGCGCCTTGATGGCGGCGTAGAGGATCTCCTCCTCTTCGCTGCTGGGGTTGTCCAGCACCGAGGGGTCGGACTCGGCCTTGGTGCCCAGGTGGAGCAGCAGGGTGGCGTCGCCGCCATCGTCGAGGATCATGTTGGGGGTGCCGCCGTCGCTCCACTCCATGATGCGGTGGGTAAACTGCCAGTACTCCTCCAGGCTCTCGCCCTTGTAGGCGAACACCGGGATGCCCTCGGCGGCGATGGCGGCGGCGGCGTGATCCTGGGTGGAGAAGATGTTGCACGAGGCCCAGCGCACCTCGGCGCCCAGGGCCACCAGGGTCTCGATGAGCACCGCGGTCTGGATGGTCATGTGCAGGGAGCCGGCGATGCGGGCGCCTTTCAAGGGCTTTTCGTCGCCATACTTGGCGCGCAGGGCCATGAGGCCGGGCATCTCGGTCTCGGCGATGGCGATCTCCTTGCGGCCCCAGTCGGCCAGGGAAGGGTCGGCGATGACGAATTCGGGTTTCTCTTTGATTACGGCGTTCATGTCATTTCTCCCAAATGGTGTATTCAGAAAAAATGAGCGCCGTTAATTCCGAGCCTGGCCCCAATGGGGTTGCAGCGCTCCTCGGATTAACAGGCCGTTGAAAAACAGCGTTTTTCGATAGCCTGCGCGCGGCACGGGGAAGTGCCGCCATTTTCGATGGCTGTAAGCCACTGAAATGATGGAAGGTCTGGAAAATTCAGGCC
>JALVUB010000009.1 GCA_027023915.1 Sedimenticola sp. | reverse complement strand
GTCGTGGGAGATGATGATCATGGTGCTCGAGCGGGCCACCAGGATCTCCTCCAGCCAGCGGATAGTGTGGATGTCCAGGTGGTTGGTCGGTTCGTCCAGCAGCAGTACATCCGGGTCAGAGAACAGGGCCTGTGCCAGCAGCACCCGCAATTTCCAGCCGGGGGCAACGGCGGTCATGGGCCCGGCGTGCTGTTCCTCGGGAATGCCCAGCCCCAACAGCAATTCACCGGCACGGGCTTCGGCGGTATAGCCGTCCATTTCGGCGAATTCCATTTCCAGTTCCGCCACCCGCATGCCGTCTTCTTCGCTCATCTCCGCCTGGCTGTAGATGCGATCGCGCTCCGCCTTGACGCGGGCCAGCTCGGTATGGCCCATGATCACGGTATCCAGCACCGTGTGTTCCTCGAAGGCGAACTGATCCTGGCGCAGCTTGCCCATACGGTCATTGGGGTCGAGCATCACCTGCCCGTTGCTGGGTTGCAGTTCGCCCCCGAGGATTTTCATGAAGGTGGATTTGCCGCAGCCGTTGGCGCCAATCAGGCCGTAGCGGTTGCCGTTGCCGAACTTGACGGAGACGTTTTCAAACAGCGGCTTGGCACCGAACTGCATGGTGATGTTGGCGGTAGAGATCAAGGGTCTGTCCTGTACGAAGAAGCGGCTCGGCGGCGAATCGGCGCGAGCGAGGTGAAAAGTGGCGGCATTGTACCGTTTCATGTCGTAAAGCGCAGTCCCGCCGGGCAGTTGGGGCCAGATAGACGGCGACAACTCGACTTGCCGCGGCGCGGGAGTATCATTGCCCTCCTGTTTACCTGACCAGGATCATGCCATGTTCGAACTGACCGTTACTCCGCGCTTCTATGAGACCGATGCCTTTGGCCATGTGAACAACACGGTGGTCACCGGTTGGTTCGAGACCGGCCGGACACCGCTGTTCGAACTGTTTGCGGCCGGACATGACAAACCTGCAGAACTACCGTTGATCCTGGCCAGGGTGGAGGTGGATTTCGTTGGTCAGATCTACTACGGCAGTGACGTCCTGCTGCGCACCGGTATCGAGCGCATTGGCAACAGCTCTTTCATTGTCGCCCAGCAGGCCTGGCAGAAGGGCAAACTGGTGGCGCGGGGAAAAGCCGTGCAGGTCTATTTCGAGCATGACAAACAGGCGTCGGCGCCGATTCCGGCGCGGTTCCGGGAAGAGCTGGAACGGAATCTGGGCGCGTTGCCGGAGTAAAAGCAGCTGCGAGCTTTGAGCTACGAGCTGCGAGGAAAGTCAAAAGCCCGGGGAGTGCGGTCGGAAGTCTGAGGTCGGACGACGGACGCGACAAGCAAAACGATATTGGGCCAGATCTGGAGCGGGTCTTGGGTTTGGCGTCAGTCGTTCGACTTCCGGCGTCAGACCACGGTCATTACACCAGCATCATGGCGTCTTGACGTTATCTCGTTACACTAGTGGCTCGTTCAAGCATCTACCTCAGTGAGAGAACCGGATGGCCTACAAGGGACAACCCAATTTCGACCATCGTCAGCCTCGCCGTATTGGCGTGCTGATCACCAACCTTGGCACCCCGGATGCCCCTGAGACGGGCGCCCTGCGTCGCTACTTGCGCGAGTTTCTGTCGGACCCCCGGGTGGTATAGGTGCCGCGTTTACTCTGGTTCTTCATTCTCAATCTGGTGATTCTGGTGATCCGCCCGCCGCGTTCCGCCCATGCCTACAAGACGGTATGGACCGAGGAAGGGTCACCGTTACTGGTGCACAGCCAAAACCAGCTGGCAGGTATCCGTGAACGATTGAAACAGCAGTACGGCGAAGATGTGGTGGTCAAGTTGGGCATGCGCTACGGCAATCCCTCCATCCCAAGCCAGCTGCAGGAAATGGAAGACGAAGGGGTGCGCCAGTTGCTGGTGCTGCCGCTCTACCCGCAATATTCCGGATCCACCAACGGCTCCACTTTCGATGCGCTGGCCAAGGATTTCATGCAACGGCGCTGGCTGCCGGACCTGCGCTTTATCAGTCACTACCCGGATTACCCGCCGTACATCCAGGCCATGGCCGATCACATCCGCGTCTTCCGGGAACAGCACGGCAGTGCCGACAAGCTGGTCTTCAGCTACCACGGTGTCCCCAAGCGCTATCTACTCAATGGCGATCCGTACTTCTGCGAGTGTCACAAGACCTCGCGGCTGCTGGCAGAGGCATTGGGGTTGCATGAGGACCAGTGGATGACCACCTTCCAGTCCCGTTTCGGTCGTGAGGAATGGCTGCAGCCCTACATGGACGCCACCATGAAGGCGTTGCCAGGAAAGGGTGTGAAATCCGTGCAAGTGTTCTGCCCGGGCTTTTCTGCTGACTGCCTGGAAACCATCGAGGAAATCGATGTGGAAAATCGCGGTTACTTCGAGGAAGCCGGCGGCGAGTCCTTTGCTTATATCCCCGCCCTGAATGCAGAGCCGGTGCACCTGGATGCCCTGACACAGCTGATTGAAGATAACCTGCAAGGCTGGGAGCCGGAGGATAATCAGCCGGAGGTGCTTTCGGCCCGGTCAGCGCGGGCCAATGCGATTCGCTAGGATCTACATTCTCCCTTCCCCTGAGCGCCCGCTGAATGCGGGCGTTTTTGTATCCAAAGCAGAGCCATTCAGGCGCATCCCCCATTTGGGGGATGCGAGATCCTGTTAAAGCTTCATAGCATTGCTGCTATCAACTACGCGAAGGAGAAGAGCATGGCGATTAAGCAGAAGGGGATTAAGGAGGCATTGTGTGCAGGAGTGGCCCTGCTGGCACTGTTGCTCTCAGGTATGGCTCATGCGAACCGCGGCAAGGACTGCATTCTCGATAATCGTTTCTTTGTTCAGATGGAAAGCACTGTGGGGAGTCGTCCATTTGTTGCGACCGTAGAGCCTAGTGACTCTGCTGGAAACGTCTCACGAAGTGCGATGTGCTCTTGTGCAAAGGCCATTACCTGGCTTTTGCTGGAAGAATATAACGAGCAATATCCGGCGGCCCATCTCCGGGGTGTCTCCCGGGGAGGTTGCGAAAATTATGGCGATGGTGGGCAGATGTACAAGCTGTATTGGCGGCAGTGATTGGCGGCTGACAGTACAAAACCGATCCAGTGCTTATTTTCTGAGGCGGAAATATACGAATTAAAAAGGTATGAAAA
>JALVUB010000008.1 GCA_027023915.1 Sedimenticola sp. | reverse complement strand
CCCCTGCCCCAGGCCAGCTCATCCCCGCCGTTGAAACGAGAGCCGCTCCTGCCCACGCGGGATCTGACCCAGGCCCTGCGTATTGCCGGCGGCTCTGAACGCATTGCCACAAACCTTTTCCAGCAGTTTATGGAGAACATGGAGGGAGAACTGCTGATACTGGAAGAGCTGTTGCGAAAAGAAAACTGGGAAGAGCTGTGGCAGGCCGTCCACCGACTGCAAGGGGGGGCGGCGGTATGCGGCGTTCCCGCCTTTACCGCCGCTTTGACAGCGCTTCAATCGAGTGTTCAGTCTGAAAACCACGATGCCGCCTCGGAACGACTGGCCCAGGTTCGAAAAGAGGCGCAACGCCTGTTTGCGGAGATGGAATCGCCGCCACGAATCAGCGCGGCGCGGCCTCGCGCATGAGCCGTTTCATCTCGCGTACCGCTTCCGGCAATCCGGTGAAAAGCGCCCGCGCCACGATGGCGTGACCGATGTTGAGCTCCCGCAGGCCGGGTATGGCGGCGATATCACCAACATTATGGTAGTCCAGCCCATGACCCGCGTTCACTTGCAGGCCAAGCTGTTGCCCGAGCGCCACCGCTTCCTGAATACGCACCAGTTCGTCCCGGCGGGCCGCCCTGCCGGTGGCGTCCGCATAGTGGCCGGTATGGATCTCCACCACGGGCGCGCCCGCTTCCACCGCCGCCTCCAGTTGTCTGGGTTCGGCATCGATGAAGAGAGAAACCCGTACCCCCGCCTCGGCGAGGCGGGCGCACACATCCCGCAACCGCTCCAGATTGGCCGCCACGTCCAGCCCGCCTTCGGTGGTCAGCTCCTGGCGCCGCTCCGGCACCAGGCAGCAGTCGTCCGGGTCCACCTCGCAGGCGATGGAAACCATCTCGTCGGTGGCGGCCATCTCCAGGTTCATGCGGGTTTGAATCACCTGCCGCAACAGGCGCACGTCACGATCCTGAATGTGGCGCCTGTCCTCGCGCAGATGCAGGGTGATGCCGTCGGCCCCGGACTGCTCGCACAGCAGTGCCGCCTGCACCGGCTCGGGATAACGGGTGCCCCGCGCCTGACGGATGGTGGCGATATGGTCGATGTTGACTCCCAGCAGAATCGGTTCTTTCATGGGTTCTTTCCAGACGGCCTGGACACTGCCCGCATTGTGCGGAACAGCTCCCGGCTCTTCAAGGGGCGCTCTCCCAGATGGGGCGCCAGAAGAGCGCGCAGAAAATCACGGGCCTGTCGCAACTCGGTCTGGTTGTCACAGGGCTGGTCGTCGGCCAACGCCAGCAGCACCTTGCCACTGAAGCCCTTGTCCCCCGCTACCGCCTCCAACCCCAACTGGGCGCGATACCGGTAGCGCCTGGCCGCCTCCACGCGCCCACCGTCGTGGGTGTGGCGAAGGTCCGGCGCGTAGCCCAGGGTTTCCAGCAGTAACAGCTCGAAACGACGCAGGCTCCACTCCAGTGACATGGGCAGCGAGGTCAAGGCCTGCCGATAGGCAAGAAAAAGCCGTGGAGAAGGATCGTTGCGCGGCAGAAGACGCATCAGCAGCTCGTTGAGATAGAAAGCGCTGTAGAGCGCTTCGCCTTGAAGCGCAAGGGGCGAGGCTTCCGCCTCCACCTTGGTGAGGGTGGCCACCTCGCCCCGCCCCCGCCACTGCACCAGCAGGGGAACGAAAGGTTGCAGCAGACCGCGCCGCTTGCTGCGGATGCCGGCGGCGCCCCGCGCCACCGCCGGAAGACGCCCGTGGCCGGCGGTGAACAGCTCCAGCAGCAGGCTGGTCTCGCCATAGCGCCTGCGGTGAAGCACAAAGGCCGGCGTCAGGGTTTGCGGTTCCACCTATTCGATATAGCCCAGCTTCGCCAGGGCCGCCTGATCGCTGGACCAGCTGCGCTTCACCTTGATCCAGAGCTGTAGGAACACCTTTTTGCCGAAAAACCGCTCCAGCGCCTTGCGCGCCTCGGTGGCGGCCTCTTTCAAGGCGCCGCCCCGCCGACCGAGAAGAATGGCCTTCTGGTTGGGCCTTTCCACCCAGATCACCGCGCCGATGCGCAGCAGATGGGGACGCTCCTGAAACTGCTCCACCTCCACGGTGACCGCATAGGGCAACTCCTTGTGGTAGCGTCGGGTGATCTGTTCGCGGATCAGCTCGGCGGCGAAAAAGCGTTCCGGGCGGTCGCTGAGCTGATCTTCTGGATAAAGATTTTCCCCTTCGGGCAAACGGGCCAGAATTTGCTCCTCCAACCGTTCACAATTTTCCCCGGTACGCGCCGAGAGGGGCACGATCTCTTGCAGGCCGGTGCGGCGGGCCAGTTCGTTCAGCATCGGCAACAGCTTTTCCCGAGGTTTCACCTTGTCGATCTTGTTGACCACCAGCAGCACCGGCAGGCGGCTCTGGCGCGCCCGCTCAAGCACCAGCTCGTCTTCTTCGTTCCAACGGCCCGCTTCCACCAGAAAGACCACCAAATCCACCCCGGCCAGGGCGCTGGAGGCCGCCCGGTTGAGATAACGGTTCATCGCCTTGTCGCCCCTTTTGTGGATGCCGGGGGTATCCACATAGACGATCTGTCCCCGCGGCAGGGTGTGTATGCCGAGAATGGTGTGGCGGGTGGTCTGAGGTTTGTGAGAAGTGATGGCCAGCTTCTGGCCGATCAGGCGGTTGAGCAGAGTGGATTTGCCCACATTGGGCCGCCCCACCAGCGCCACCTGTCCCGCCCTGTGGCTCATGATTCGAGCTTTTCCAACATGGCGGAGGCGGCCCGCTGTTCCGCCTTGCGGCGGCTGGTGCCCTCCCCTCTGCTTTCCAGTTGCAGATCCTCCACCCGGCAGCGCACGGTGAAGCGCTGCTCATGCGCGTCGCCCCGGCGGTCGATCACCTGATAGTCGGGCAGTCCCAGGGAACGGCTTTGAAGAAGCTCTTGCAGGCGGGTTTTGGGGTCCTTGGGCTGCTGCGTGGGACGGGCCTGCCTGATCTCCTCTTCCAGCAGCCGCCCCACCTGGGCGCGGGCGGCCTCCATGCCGCCGTCCAGATATACCGCTGCGATGATCGCCTCCACCGCGTCGGCAAGGATGGAGTCGCGGTTCTGCCCGCCACTGCGCAGCTCGCCCGCGCCCATGATGAGAAACTCCCCCAACGACAAACGGCGCGCCACGCTGGCCAGGGTCTCGCG
>JALVUB010000007.1 GCA_027023915.1 Sedimenticola sp. | reverse complement strand
GGTGGGCCTTGGGTGGCTGGAGCCTGGGCCTGGTTGTGGCGCTGGCCGGGTTGTCGGCCCGGCGTCTGTGGCGGCTGTGGCGCTTCGAGCGCTGGCTGGATGGCGTGGAGGGGCAGCGTGGCCGCCTGCGCGGTATCTGGGATCTGGCGGCCAACCGCATCGAGCGCACCCAACGGCAGGCGCGCCGCCGCAAGAAACGGCTGGGTCGGCTGCTGCACCGCTTCCGCGACACCCTGGAGGCCCTGCCCGACGGCGCCGCCATTCTTGATTCTGAATACCGTTTCGTCTGGACCAATGCCGCCGCCCGCCGGCTGCTGGGGTTGGCGCAGGGCGACACGCCGGTGCCGCTTACCCGGCTGCTGCTGGGGAAGGGGGTGCGCGGCTGGCTGGCGGAGGTGCCTTTCGAGCGCCCCTTGCAACTGGTGATCGACGGCCCGCCGCGGCGGGAGCTTCGGTTGCGGCTGTTGCCATTCGAAGAAAACCAGTTTCTGCTGACCGTTCACGACATCACCGAGCAGCAGCGGGTGCAGGCGGTGCGCCGGGACTTCATCGCCAACGTTTCCCATGAATTGCGCACGCCGCTGACGGTCATCATGGGCTATCTGGAGATGCTCGACGAGGACCGTCTTCCCGACCAGGTGAAAGAGGCAGTGGCGGCCTCCCTGCGCCAGGCGCGGCGGATGGAGCGGCTGGTTTCCGATCTGCTCATGCTCTCGCGCCTGGAGCTGGCCGACCGGCCGCCGGCGAACGAGCCGGTGGCGGTGCCCGCTTTGCTGGAAGGGCTGGCGCGTGACGCCGGTGATTTATGCGAGCGCCATGGCGATCATCCGCTGGAGACCCGCCTTGCCGCCGGGCTGGGGCTGCTTGGCAGCGAAAGCGAGCTGACCAGTGCCTTCGGTAACCTGTTGTTCAATGCAATCATCCATACGCCTCCTGGCACAGCCGTCACCCTGATCTGGGAAGAGACGAAAGAAGGCGGCGCCCGCCTGGTGGTGGCCGACACCGGCCCCGGCATCCCCCGCCGTCATCTTCACCGTCTTACCGAACGCTTCTACCGGGTGGACAAGAGCCGCTCGCGGGAGCGTGGCGGCACCGGTTTGGGGTTGGCCATCGTCAACCATGTGCTCCAGCGCCACCAGGCCCGTATCGAGATCGACAGTAAACCGGGCGGAGGCAGCCGTTTCATCTGTTTGTTTCCGCCGGGGCGGGTGGTTAAACTTCAAGCCTTCCAAGAGACCATCCAAAAGGCAGGAACCAGCAGATGACCATGGATACTCAGGCTTTCGGTGGCTATCCCTTCACCCGCATGCGGCGCATGCGCCGCGATGACTTCTCGCGCCGTCTGATGCGCGAAACCCATCTTACGCCGGATGACCTCATCTATCCGGTTTTCGTGCTGGAAGGCGAGGGCCAGCGCGAGCCGGTGGCTTCCATGCCGGGTATCGAGCGCATGAGCATCGACCTGCTGGTGGAAGAGGCGCGCCAGCTGGCCGCCCTCGGGGTGCCGGCCATGGCGCTTTTCCCGGTAACGCCGCCCGAGGCAAAGAGTGACAAGGCCGAGGAGGCCTACAACCCCGACGGTCTGGCCCAACGGGCGGTGCGGGCGCTCAAGGACGCCGTGCCGGAACTGGGCGTCATCACCGACGTGGCCCTCGACCCCTTTACCACCCACGGTCAGGACGGCCTCATCGACGAGAACGGCTACGTGCTCAACGACGACACGGTGGAGGTGCTGGTGAAGCAGGCTCTCTCCCACGCCCAGGCGGGGGCCGACATCGTGGCGCCCTCGGACATGATGGACGGTCGCGTGGGCGAGATCCGCAAGGTGCTGGAGTCCGAAGGCTTCATCAACACCCGCATTCTCGCCTATTCCGCCAAGTACGCCTCCAGCTACTATGGGCCCTTCCGTGACGCCGTGGGCTCGGCGGCCAACCTGGGCGCGGGCAACAAGTACACCTACCAGCAGGACCCGGCCAACAGCGACGAAGCCCTGCGCGAAGTGGCGCTGGACCTGGCCGAGGGGGCCGACATGGTGATGGTCAAGCCCGGCATGCCCTATCTCGACATCGTGCGCCGGGTTAAGGCGCGGTTCGGCGTGCCCACCTTTGTCTATCAGGTGAGCGGCGAATACGCCATGCACATGGCGGCGGCCCAAAACGGCTGGCTGGATGAAAAAGCGGTGGTGATGGAGTCTCTGGTCTGCATCAAAAGAGCGGGCGCCGACGCCGTCCTCACCTATTTCGCCAAGCGGGTGGCCCAGTGGCTCAACGACTGAGTTGACCTGGGTAAGGCCGGAAAAATTCAGATCTTCCTCCGGCGCAAGGAAGTACCGTGATAATCAGCGACTTGGCGCCAACCCCGTTGGATTCGCTCCCCTCTTTTTCATAAGTACTTGATAAACAACTGGATAACGAAAAATACCGGCTTGACCTTGGTCATTTCGGTTTTTTTCGCGAAAGTTTGGAATAGACGCCTCTTATTTCAGCCCCCAATGCTTTTGATTTCCCAAGTGGGCTGACTTTTCATTAGGATCGGCTCACGCTCCCGGATTGTGTTTTCGCGGGAGAGCCTTCCGCAACCCGTCAACCAGAATACAAAGAGGTTAGCCATGACGACAGGCCTGATTTTTGCGCTGATATGCGCCTTTGCGGCCGTTGGCTATGGGGTCTATTCCATGCAGTGGATACTGGCCAAGCCAACCGGCAACGACCGAATGAACGAAATCGCATCCGCCGTACAGGCGGGCGCGGCCGCCTATCTCAACCGCCAGTACACCACCATTGGCCTGGTCGGCGTGGTGCTGTTCGTGGTGATCGGGCTCTTTTTGAGCTGGGCCACCGCCATCGGTTTCGCCATCGGCGCCTTTTTCTCCGGCGCCGCCGGTTACATCGGCATGAACATCTCGGTGCGCGCCAACGTGCGCACCGCCCAGGCGGCCCACGACGGGCTCAACGCCGCCATGCAGGTGGCCTTCCGCGGCGGCGCCATCACCGGCCTGCTGGTGGTGGGGCTGGGCCTGCTCGGCGTGGCGGGTTTCTACGCCATTCTCACCGCCATGGGCGTTGAGGATCCGCTGCATCCTCTTGTGGGACTGGCCTTTGGCGGCTCGCTGATCTCCATCTTCGCCCGTCTCGGCGGCGGCATCTTCACCAAGGGCGCCGACGTGGGCGCAGAC
>JALVUB010000006.1 GCA_027023915.1 Sedimenticola sp. | reverse complement strand
ATGGCGGCCAGTCCGTCGGGGTCGGCATCGCCGCGGCAGCGAAGTTCGTCTCCCTTTTCAGGCAGCCATTTTGAAGCCCGCGCCACCCGTTCGTCGTTCAGCTCGAACTTCTCCGCCTCTTTGCTGTTGTCCAGAAGCACCACCCGTTGCAGCGGACCTTCACCTTCTTCGGGCAACACCGGCGCAAGCCGCTTCCAGCGGCCGGCGTCCTGCACCAGCAGCACTTTCACGCCCGACTCGTCGAGGATGTAGGCGACATTGTCGGGCCGGTCGTCGGTATAAAGGGGCACGGTCACCAGCCCAAGCGCCAGCGCCGCCTGATCCCACATCAGCCATTCGGGACAGTTGCGCAGCAGCACCCCCACGCGATCCCCGGGGCTGAGCCCTTCTCCCTCCAACGCTTTTTTCCAGCGGGCCACCGCCTCGCCCATCTGACGCCAGGTGATGCCATGCCAGCTTTTGTCGGCTCGGTCGTAATATTGATAGGCCAACCGATCGGCGGAACGGTGGATACGGCGGACCAGAAGGCCATCCAGGGTGTTGGCCTCTTCCACCGAGATAAGGTTTTCGTGAAACTCTTTCATGGCTTTCCCCGAGCGCTGCCAAGGGGTGTAGAATCGCTGTCAGAATCATACCTTGCAATCCATTTTCATGCAGATTACGGTCAATGGCGAACCCCGGGAGGTGGCGGAAGGCCTGCTGCTGTCGGATCTCGTCGCGCAACTGCCACTGCAAGGCAGCCGCTACGCGGTGGAGGTGAACGAAGAGCTGGTGCCCCGCAGCGAACACAGGGAATACCGCCTGGCGCCCGGCGACAAGGTGGAGATCGTGCAGGCCATCGGCGGCGGCTGAGTGGTAGAATCCACTTCATTTCCCTGCACGGCAGTATTCCCATGAACGAAAACCAAGATACTTTCACGGTGGCGGGCCGTGAGTTCAGCTCCCGCCTGCTGGTGGGCACCGGCAAGTACAAGGACATGGACGAGACCCGGCGCGCCATCGAGGCGAGCGGCGCGGAAATCGTCACCATCGCGGTGCGCCGCACCAACATCGGCCAGAACGCCGACGAGCCCAACATCCTCGACGTGCTGCCGCCGGAGAAGTACACCATACTGCCCAACACCGCCGGCTGCTACGACGCCAAGACGGCGGTGCGAACCTGCCGTCTGGCGCGCGAGCTGCTGGACGGCCACAACCTGGTGAAGCTGGAGGTGCTGGGAGACGAGAAGACTCTCTTTCCCGATGTGATCGCCACCCTGCATGCCGCCGAGGAGTTGATAAAGGACGGCTTCGACGTGATGGTCTATACCAACGACGATCCCATCATCGCACGCGAACTGGAGCAACTGGGTTGCGTGGCGGTGATGCCGCTTGCGGCGCCCATCGGCTCGGGACTGGGCATCCGCAACCCCCTCAACATCCGCACCATCGTGGAAAATGCCAAGGTGCCCATCCTGGTGGACGCTGGCGTGGGCACCGCCTCGGACGCGGCGGTGGCCATGGAGCTGGGCTGTGACGGGGTATTGATGAACACCGCCATCGCCGCCGCAAAAAACCCCGTGCTCATGGCCTCGGCGATGAAGAAGGCAATAGAAGCGGGCCGCGAGGCCTACCTGGCCGGGCGCATGGCGCCCAAGCGTTTGGCTTCAGCAGGCTCGCCCGTGGAGGGGCTGTTTTGCTAAAGGCGATGCCCGGCGGGCAGCGCTCCAGTCCTGCGCCATGACGCACGCCAGTCATTCCCGCAAAATTCGCAGCTTCGTACTGCGCGGCGGTCGCCTGACCAAGGGCCAGCAGCGGGCCTACGAGCGAAGCTGGCCCCGCTTCGGCGTGGATTTTCAGCAAACGCCGCTCGATCTGAAAGCACTCTTCGGCAACGACTGTCCCACGTGGCTGGAGATCGGCTTCGGCAACGGCGAGTCACTGGCCGCCATGGCCGCCGCCCGGCCGGAGCGCAACTGGCTCGGTATCGAAGTCCATCCCCCTGGGGTGGGACGTCTGCTGATGCAAATCGAGCAGCGGGGGCTTGCGAACATCCGCATCATCCGCCATGACGCGGTGGAGGTGCTGGAGAAGATGATCCCGCCGGCCTCCCTGGCTGGCATGCTGCTGTTCTTTCCCGACCCCTGGCACAAAAAAAGGCACCACAAGCGGCGCATCGTGCAGCCCGCCTTTGTGGAGCTGGCCGCCAGCCGCCTGCAACCCGGCGGCCTCTTCCACGCCGCCACCGACTGGGCGCCCTATGCAGAATGGATTCTGGAACGGTTCGAGGCGCGGACCGATCTGTTCGAGAACCTGGCCGGGGCGGGCAGGTACGCAAAACGCCCCGAGACGCGGCCGATCACCAAATTCGAGGCGCGCGGCCAGCGCCTGGGGCATGAAGTCAGGGATCTGCTGTTCCGCAGAACCGGACCGGCTCAATAGACGCTGCCGAAGGAGAGATCCACCACGTGGGCGGGCATGGGAATGCCTGCAAGCTTGCTGGCCTGGAACACCGGTCCACCGGGAAACAGGGTGTAGAGATAGCGTTTGCCTCCTTTTTCTCTATACCGCTCGGCCAGCGCCTGGCTCACCTGACGGGCGGAGCACTCGGTGCCTTCCGACTGGCAACGCTGACGCAAGTAATGAATCACATCCCAGTGATCGTCGGTGAGTTCTATGCCTTCCGCTTCCGCCAATGCCCTGGCGACCTCCTCATCCCATGCATCAAAATCGGTAGTGCTGAGGTAATCCGGAACCTGCTCTTTGGCTACTGCACTCATGATATGCTCTCCTCCTCGATCTGTGGTGTCTGTTGGCAAGCTTCACTCCCCTTCCGTTGCCAAGGCGAGGGAGTTCCACCCTCAAAGCGTAGTCCAGTTTGACTGAATTGCCAGTTTCTTCCTCACTGAAGTTGCTCCGGCTTCGTCCCCTGCATGGGGAACCTGTCTCAATGGAAGTTCCCGGCGGACGCACATGCCTGGTTCGCGGCCCGTCAGGCGCGGGCAAGAGCCTTTTGCTGCGAGCGGTGGCGGACCTGGACCCCAATGAAGGCGAGGTCTGGCTGGGTGACGTCGCGCGCGACTCGCTGGCGGCCCACCGCTGGCGCCGGCTGGTCGGTTACCTGCCGGCGGAAAGCCACTGGTGGCTGGATCTGGTGGGCGAACACCAAAGTAACTGGCCATTGCCGGTGCTGGAAAGACTTGGGTTTGAA
>JALVUB010000005.1 GCA_027023915.1 Sedimenticola sp. | reverse complement strand
CACCACGCCACCTATGTCACCAACCTGAACAACCTGATCCCGGGCACTGAGTTCGAGAACGCCAGCCTGGAGGAGATCATCGAGAAGGCCGAGGGTGGCATTTTCAACAACGGTGCCCAGGTGTGGAACCACACCTTCTATTTCAACTGCATGGCACCCGACGCCGGTGGCGAGCCATCCGGCGCCCTGGCCGAGGCCATCGCCAGCGCTTTCGGTTCCTTCGAGGAGTTCAAGCAGCAGTTTGCCGCTTCCGCCGCCACCAACTTCGGTTGTGGCTGGACCTGGCTGGTAAAGAACCAGGACGGCTCTCTGGAGATCGTCAACACCAGCGGCGCCGGCAACCCCCTGCGCGAAGGCAAGACACCGCTGCTCACCATCGATGTGTGGGAGCATGCCTACTACATCGACAAGCGCAACGCCCGCCCGGCCTACGTGGCGGACTTCTGGAACCTGGTGAACTGGGACTTCGTGGCCTCCAACTTCGGTTGAACCCGCTTTCCTGGCACCCTGGAGAACCCGGCCCCGGCCGGGTTTTCTTTTGCCGTAAAAAGCAGGATCATGGCCAGCGCTGTAATTGCTAGTCGCGTAGGTCGGGCTGAAGCCCAACCCACAGGGATCTGAAATGGTCAGTTTGCCCAAAACCCTGGCCGCCTGGGGAAGCCCTGCCTTCGAGCGGGTCTTCAAGGCGGAGACAGCGGACCTGGACGCGGTGCTGCTGCCACTCCAGGAGGGGCTCTCCCACAGCACCAACGCCCTTGCCGACACCTTCGAGTTCGTGCTGCTGGCGGCCCGCGAGGAGAACGACACGCTGGTGCTGAAGGCCGGCATCTTCTACCAGGGCATCGTCGCCGGCTGCGGTTGCGCCGACGATCCCACCCCGGTAGAGCCCCAGACCGAGTACTGCGAGGTGGAGCTCACCATCCACCGGCCCGACGCCCGCACCAAGATCGTGCTGCTTTGACAAGCGTCAATGCCAGCCGGCGGCTGTCGCGCGAGGCTGAGCTGTCATGGTGCGACATCGACCCACTCCCTTGCTGGCCCTCTTGCTGCTGCTTGCACAGCAAGCGGCAGCGCTGCCGCCGTTGCAGCTCTACGTGGCCCTGACCCCGCCAGGAGGCACGCTCAAACCGGAGCCGGGCACCTACGCCGGCCCGGTCACCATAGACAAGCCCATCACCATCGACGGCGGCGGCAAGGTGACCATCGACGGCGGCGGCGAGGACACAGTGCTCACCATCACCGCCGATGGAGCCACAGTGAAGGGGCTGCATCTCACCCACTCCGGCACCTCCCACGACAATGTGGACGCCGGCATCCTGGTGAAGGCCAACCGGGTGACCATCGAGAACAACCGCATCGACAACACCCTCTTCGGCATTCACCTGAGCAACGCCAACGACAACCTGGTGCGCAACAACCGGATCAGCTCCCTGCCGGATCGGGATATCAGCATCCGTGGCGACGGCATCCGCGTCTGGTACAGCCACGGCAACACCATCCAGGGAAACCACATCGAGGGGGTGCGCGACCTGGTCTTCTCCAACGCATCGGAAAACCGGGTGGAGGGAAACCATGTCAGCCACAGCCGCATCAGCATGGAATTCATCTACTCACCCGACAACGAGGTGGTGGGCAACACCCTGGAGCACAATGTCACCGGCATCACGGTGATCTATTCCCAGTCCATCCGCATCAGCCGCAACTACATCGCCCACATGCTCAAGCTCACCGGGTCGGGCATCGCGGTGAAGGAGAGCTACAATATCGACATCGACCACAACCGCATCGCCCACTGTGCCGTCGGGCTGCTTGCAACCTCTCCGCTGCAACCGGAGAACATCCTCCACATCAAGAACAACCTCTTCACCTACAATGACGTGGCCACTTATTTCTATGGCGAAAAGGGCGGGCATGTGATCCGCCACAACCGCTTCATCGAAAACTTTGTGGATGCCATGGGCAGCGCGCCCCCCACCAGCCGGCTGAACCACTGGGAGGGCAACTACTGGGACAGGTATGCCGGATTCGACCAAGACGGCGACGGAGTGGGCGATTTCCCTTACCGCGTCTGGCTCTATGCCGACCGTATCTGGATGGAACGTTCCATGGCCCGTTTCTTTCGTGGCAGCGTTGCCCTCTCGTTGATCGACTTCATGGAACGGTTGCTCCCCTCCTCAAAGCCCGACCTGCTCTACGAAGACGACAAGCCGCTGATGAAGCCCAGATAGTTTTCGAAACACCCTTCAGATCGGCAGGCCGTTATGTCATCATTGGCAGCCATGAACAAGATCCTGCTGCTCCTGCCGGCTGTCCTGCTCTACCTCGCAAGTGGCACCGTTTTCACCTTGCGGCTGTTCCGAAAAGCAGGAGCGAAACCTCCAGCGAAGGCCCTGGGACTGGCGCTCGGTTTCGGCGCCCTGCTGTTCCATGGCACCATTCTTTATCTCAACCTCTACACCCAGCAGGGACTCAACTTCAGTTTCTTTAACGCGGTCTCCTTCGCCGCCTGGGTAATCTGCCTTCTCTACCTGCTGACGGCGCTTGCCAAGCCGGTGGAATCGCTGGGAATGGTGCTTCTGCCCCTGGCAGCAGTGACCGTGGTGATGGAACAGGTTTTTCCCGGTGTACGGCTGCTGCCCCCTCTCACCGACTGGCGGCTTCGCGGCCATGTCATTATCTCGATCCTCGCCTACAGCGTGCTGGCCATGGCTGCGGTACAGGCGATTCTGTTGGCCATCCAGGACCGTCACCTGCGCAGTCATCATCCCGGGGGCTTCATCCGCTCCCTGCCACCACTGCAAACCATGGAAGGCCTGATGTTCGAGATGATCGCCATCGGCTTTGTACTGCTTACGCTGGCGCTGGGCAGTGGCTTCCTCTTTCTGGAAGACATGTTCGCCCAACACCTGGCGCACAAAACCATCCTCTCCATCATTGCCTGGATCGTCTTTGCGGTGCTGTTGTGGGGCCGTTACCGGTTTGGCTGGCGGGGACGCACCGCCATCCGCTGGACACTTTCAGGCTTTGCCCTGCTCGCACTGGCCTATTTCGGCAGCAAAGCAGTGCTGGAGCTCATTCTGAACAAATAGGCAGCTTTTACCTCCGACGACCCGCCCCTGTGCTCCACACGGGTCTGTTATAATCGCCGCCCACGCCCCCGTAGCTCAGCAGGATAGAGCAACCGCCTCCTAAGCGGAATTTTCTTTCTTTTTATCAATCAGTTACAGGA
>JALVUB010000004.1:11867-14384 GCA_027023915.1 Sedimenticola sp. | reverse complement strand
CACCAGTTCCATCATGACCACATCAAAATAGGGACGTACCGGGGAATGGGGATTTTCCAACAGGTCATACACCGCCTGCTTAAAGCGGCGATATCGTCCCGACTCCTCCAAGCGGTAGGCCAGCCGGATAATGGAATCGGACCATCTCATGGCCGGTCAAACCCCTGGCGGGCGGGTTGAACAGTCAAACACATACGGCTGGTTGAAGGTTGTCTCAAGTCAGGGATGGAAAACCACGGCTAAGGAAACTCTCATAAAAGCCTTCCATCACTTTATCAGAACACGCCGAACAGCAAACGCGGTTTGTGGCTTGCCAAGAATCAATCGCCCAAGCGATCAGTTTTACCGCCTGAATTCAACCAATAACTGCAACACCGCCCTATGTAGCATCCTGTCCATATAGTCCTTCGCAAAACACCTCAATCGGTGCCCGGTAGCCAAGCCGTTTCCTCGGTCGCATGTTCAGTTTGCGCTCCACTTCCGCAATCTCCTCGTCTGTCACCTGATCGAAGTCCGTCCCCTTCTTTCCATTTCTTTACGAAACGCAAAGGCCTTTTCTTCACATCCCAGACAATTTTTAACAAGTCCTCCGCAGATGCAACAAACTCTTTTTCAACACGATCAGCCCACCCTTTATCACCAACGACATCTTGTGCAGACACTTTACCAACAAATCCAAAAAACAACAGCACCAAAACATAAAAAGCCCTATACCACAAATCCATTGCAGAAATAAATAAAAAACGCAAAATAACAAATTTATACATTAAGGAAGGCCTGAATTTTTCAGACCTTCCTTAACATAAGATTTCAAAAAATTTAGATTTCTCTCCCGCCAACCTCGTAACAAGCTGTTTTTTTCAAAATAAAAAATAACAACTCTTCATGATTTTCCCCTATTCCCTGTTTCTAGCGGAAACCTTCACGATGTCAAGTAAACATGGCGGAACCAATGGCAAAGGACAACGCCATTGCAAATTCGGCGGGTTTGGGCGATATTTCAGCGCCTCGAAAACCAAGTGGAGAGATCTCATGGCAACGACCCCAGACGAATTGACCATTGCCTACAGGGAAGGCGATCAGGAACTTGTCAGAGAGCTAGACAAAGTTGTTTTGAGCAAAGGTGCCTGGACCACCATTCTGTTCCGTTACCAGGAGTGGAACACGTCCAAGCAGGCGTTTGGACCGGAAAAATACAGTATCAGGCGTTATCAGAAGCGCAACGGCCAGTATCAGCAGAAATCGCGCTTCAATATCTCCAGCAAGGATCAGGCCCGAAAGATCATGGATGCACTGGGCCGTTGGGTCGAAGAGGAAACTTCGACTTAGGAAAGGTCTGAAAAATTGCCGTCCAGGCAATTTTTCTTCAAGCAAACCGAAAACGCGGTTTGCGGCCTTGCATTTCTGTTTTTGCGGTTTTCTATCGAGCCGGCAAAGTGTGTGGCAAATCACAATTCAAAGCTTTCCCTTCCGCCGGATTACCCGCCCCGCTTTCGGGACCGCCCCGGTTTTTTTCTGTCAACCATCTGCTTCTACTGATTTTTTCTGCCTGGTCCACTGCTGTGGGCAGCCGCCGCATCCCGGACGCTTTCGGCAGACTCCGGATTGACTTCAGGGAAACATGGTCTTAAATCAGAACCATTCCCGCCGAAAAGTATGACAAGCCCATAGATCCCCGGGGAGCGCCATGCCAGCCCCCTCCCAAGCCATGAACCTGCTCGACCGACTCTCCTTGCGGGGAAAATTTCTTGCCATCCCGCTGCTGGGGCTGGCCATCCTGGGCCTGCCTTTGGCCGGGATCTGGTATTCGGTGCTGCAAATTGAACACGAGCTTTACCGGCTTGAACGGCAGGATCTTGGCGCTATCCACAAACTATCTTCCCTGCTGCGGGCGCTGGACGAGTTCCACATTCAGGCCGAAACATTGGAGTACCACCCACAAGACACGCCGATGCCGCAAAAACAGGTGGCAATGATGGCGCAACTCGACGATCTGGCGCGGCGATTGAAGGCCCTGACCGCAAACGATAATACGCCGGATCTCAGAACTCTCCCCAACTTGCTTGACGATTACAAAACGCATATTCAGGAAGCGCTGGAAAAGATCCGCTCCCACGACCCGGAGGCGGAGGAATCGATGGACGAGGCGGAGGTGGTTTATCGCCGTTTGGCCAGTCGAATGCTGAAACGGATCAACCATCTCCAGGACAATGTGCGCATCAACCTTGAGAAAGCCCATAACCATTCCCAGAAAAACCGCCATTACTATCTCGTTGCTCTGGGGCTGTCGTTGTTGTTGATGAGCTTGCTGGCGATCTATTTCTCACGCCGCCTGTCGTGGGATATCGAAAAGGTGGTGGCCACGATGAAGCGGTTGGCCAGAAAAGACCTGGAAAGCGATCCACCACGTAATCTCGCCTCGCCGGAAACCGCCGCCCTGGCCAAGGGACTGCACAGTTTTCAAGAAACTCTGGAAGAACTGGATCAGCGCACACGGGAGCTGGATGTACTCAATGT
>JALVUB010000004.1:0-11857 GCA_027023915.1 Sedimenticola sp. | reverse complement strand
CAATGTAGAGCGAAAACGCGAAATCAGGGAGCGGTGGGATCTGGAAAAAGAGCTGGATCTCACCTCCAGCGTCTTCGAACACAGCCGCGAAGGGATCATGATTACCGATCCCGAAGGCACCATCTTGCGGGTCAACCGCGCCTTTTCCCGCATCACCGGCTGGAAGGAACAGGAGGTGATCGGCAAGACGCCGCGCCTGCTCCGTTCCGGAAAACATGACGAGGCCTTTTACCGTGATCTGTGGCGGTCGCTGCTGGAAACCGGCGCCTGGCAAGGCGAGATCTGGAACCGGCGCAAGGACGGCACCATCTATCCCGAATGGCGCAGCATCAGCGCGGTGACGGACAGCGAAGGGCGTACCACCCATTACATCAGCGTCTTCAGCGACATATCAGATCAGAAATGGAGCGCCGCCCGTATCGACCAACTGGCCCATTTTGACAGCCTCACCGGCCTGCCCAACCGGGTGCTGCTGCTCAAGCGGCTGGAGGCGACCATAGACCAGGCATCCCGGGAAGAGCAAAAGGTTGCGCTGATTCTCATCGACCTCGACCGTTTTCAACTGGCCAACGATACGATGGGCCACGCATTCGGCGACCATATCCTGCACAAAACAGCGCGGCGACTGGTCAACCATCTGGGGGACCAACGTTTTCTGGCGCGCACCGGCGGCGATGAGTTCTGCATCATCCTGGAAAAGGTGGTATCGCCAGCGGCGGCGATGGAACTGGCGGAGCAACTCCAGCACCACATCTCCCGCTCCATGAGCCTGGAGCAGCATTCCATGTATATCACCGCGAGCATCGGCATCTGTCTCTTTCCTGACCACGGCAGCTCTGCCTCGCAACTGCTGAAAAATGCCGAGGTGGCCATGTACCGGGCGAAAAAGCGGGGCGGCGACGCCTGCATGCTCTACCGGCGCGAGATGGAGGATCAGGTCTCCCAGCGGCTGAAGATCGAAAACGGCCTGCGACAGGCGCTGGATCTGGAGCAATTGAAGCTCTACTACCAACCGCAGATCGATCTGGCCGAACAAAAAGTAGCGGGCGTGGAAGCGCTGATCCGCTGGGAACATCCCGAATGGGGCCTGGTTCCGCCGGACCACTTCATCCCGGTTGCGGAAGAGACCGGCCTGATCCAGGCCATCGGTCGCTGGGTAATCCAAACCGCCTGCGCCCAGTACGGCGCCTGGCTGGCCGAGGGGCTGGATTTGAAGAGGATCGCGGTAAACCTTTCCGGGCGGGAGTTTCAGAATCCCGAGCTGGTGGAACAGCTCAGCCGCATCGTCTGGCACGAGGCCATCCCCCCTAACCACGTGGAGCTGGAAATCACCGAAACCTTCCTCATGGAGGAGCCGGAGCGCAGCATCATGGTGTTGGAAACGTTGAAAAATCACGGCTTCCATCTCGCCATCGATGATTTCGGCACCGCCTATTCATCACTCAGCTATCTCAAGCGTTTTCCCATAGACCACCTGAAAATAGACCGCTCCTTCATCTCAGGCATTCCAACCGACAAAGACGATCTGGCCATCGTGCAGGCGATCATCGCCATGGCCCGGCAAATGGAGATCAAGGTGATCGCCGAAGGGGTGGAAACAGAAGCCCAGGCAAAGTTCCTGCTGGCCCACGGCTGCACGGAATGCCAGGGCTTCCGCTACGCCCGTCCCATGCCGGCGGAGACCCTGCTGCCCATGTTGAGAGATCCCACCCGCTTCTTTTCCGCCGAAAAGCAGATGCACGGTTAAGAAAGCGCCTCACGCGGCCGACAAAAAGGTTGAGCGCGGCCAACCCCCGTGCCAGGAGGAGTCTTTTGTGGAGAGCCGCTTTCCCGGTCAGATCGATCTTGTCACCCTCGAGTCCACCCGACCCGATGACAGACCCATCCATGCGCTGCTGCGCGCCAATGGTCTGGAGCCAGAAGCACTGGCCGGCGTGGAGGACGCCCAGCGGGCGATAGAGCGCCACGGCCACAATCTGGTGGTGGTGGTTGATCTCGAGGCACGGGGAATCGATGCCCTGGCGGTGATACGCGCCGTTCGCCGGGCACCCACCCATGTTCCCATAATTCTCGCCACCGATTTCGAAGCGCGGGAGCCCATCTCAACCGCCACCAGCCTCCATATCGCCCACTACCTGGCCAAGCCCGTCACCAAGAAACGGCTGATGGCGGAAGTGGCCGCCTGCGCCGGTTACCTGGAAGAGCGTTCCGAACGCGAACGCATGGTGGCCGAGGAGCGGGCCATAGGCGCCCTGCTGCGGCTGTCTCTGGAACCTTCTCCCGTCGAGAGCTATCTGCAATCCTCCCTGGAACTGCTGTTGAAATCGGTTTACTGGCTCGCCCTGTTGCCAAGGAGTGCCATCTTCCGGGCAAGGCAGGATCAAAACGGCGGCTATCTGGAGATGGCCGCCGCACACGCCATGAGCCCGGAGCTGCACCTGCTCTGCCGGCAGGTGCCCTTCGGTCATTGCCTGTGCGGTCGCGCCGCCTCCGAACGGCGCGTGCAATATGCCGCCTGCGTGGACCACCGCCACGACACCCGCTTCGAAGGCATGCAGCCCCACGGCCACTACAACGTGCCCATTCTGCACCAACAGCAGGTGCTGGGTGTGATGGTTTTCTACCTGCCCCACGGTCACCGTCAACAGCCCCACGAAGTCGCCTTTCTGGAGCGGGTTGCCGATGTGCTGAGCATGGGCATCATCCGCCGCAATCAGTCGTCGGCCCTGGAAGAAGCGACCCGCGTAGCCCGCGACGCGGTGAACCAGCTCGAAAGCATCACCCGCAACCTCTCCGGCATCATCTTCCGCCGCGTCGAACATCCCGATGGCCGGGTGGAATATCCCTATGTCAGCTCGTCTGGCAAAAAGCTGGGCTTTTTCCCCTCCCGGCTGCTGCGCGAAGGGCTGCTGGACGGACTGGAGCTGGTTCATGAAGCCGACCGTTCGCAGGTGAGATCCGCCATGGCCCAGGCACGCGAGACCATGAAGCCCGTGGCCACCGACTTCCGGCTGACGCTGGAAGACGGCACCACCCGCTGGATGCATTGCAGCGCCTATCCCACGCGGCTGGACGACGGTACCCTGCGCTGGGACGGCCTGCTGCTGGATGTGGAGGACCGCAAATCCCTGGAAGCACAACTGTTGCAGGCGCAAAAGCTGGAAGCCGTGGGACAGCTCGCCGCAGGCATTGCCCACGAGATCAACACGCCCACCCAATACGTCTCCGACAACACCCATTTTTTGCAGGAGGCCTTCGAGGATCTGGACGACCTCATTGGTCACTACCGCCACGCGCTGGCGGCCTGCGAGCAGGGCGCGTCCGCTGCAGAACAGTTGCGCTTGGCACGTGAAAAGGAAGATGAGATCGACCTTCCCTATCTGCGGGATGAGATTCCCCAGGCACTGGATCAGGCACTGGAGGGATTGGACCGGGTGGCCACCATCGTGCGCGCCATGAAGGCCTTCTCTCATCCAGGCGGCGAGGAGAAAGAGATGGTGGACATCAACAAGCTTCTCACCGACACCGTCACCATCTCGCGCAACGAGTGGAAATACGTGGCCGAAGTGGAGCTGGACCTGGAAGAGGATCTGCCGCCGGTGGAAGGGGTGGCCAACCAGCTTGGGCAGGTGTTCCTCAATCTCATCGTCAACGCCGCCCACGCCATCGCCGGTGTGGGCGGCAGGAAGCTGGATGTGGAAGGCCGCATCCGCATCCAGAGCCGCGGGATGGGAACAAGCGCGGAGATCATCATAGAAGACAACGGCCCCGGCATTCCGGAGGCGATCCGCGACAAAGTGTTCAACCCTTTCTTCACCACCAAGGATGTGGGCAAGGGCACCGGCCAGGGGCTGGCCATCGCCCATGACATCGTGCGCGACAAGCACGGCGGCAGCCTGCTCCTGGAAGAGGCGCCGGAGCATGGCGCGCGTTTCATCATCCGCCTGCCTCTGGGCAATGGAGCAACAGCATGAAGAACATCCTTTTCGTCGATGATGAAAAAAAGGTTCTCGACGGCCTGCGGCGCATGCTGCGCCCCATGCGCAAAAGCTGGCGCATGCATTTCGTGGACAGCGGCGACAAGGCCTTGGCGTTGATGGAAAAGGAGCCGGTTGATGTCATTATCAGCGACATGCGCATGCCCGGAATGGATGGGGTGACCCTGCTGAACGAAGTACGCACACGCCATCCAGAGGTGATCCGCCTGGTCCTATCCGGTCACTCGGACACCGAAATGCTGCTGGAGAGCGTCAAGGCCACCCATCAGTTTCTCAGCAAGCCCTGCGAAGCCCAGGTACTCAAGGACGCGGTGAACCGGGCCCTGGGGTTGCAAAAACTGCTCCAGCGGGAAGAGATCAGCGCGGTGGTGACCCGCATCGAAAGCCTGCCCAGCCTGCCAAGCCTCTATCAAGAGATCATGGCGGAATTCAACCGCGAGGAAGGTTCTCTGGCACGGGTGGGCGAGATTATCTCCCGTGATCTGGGAATGACGGCCAAGATGCTGCAACTGGTCAACTCTTCCTTTTTCGGCCTTCGCCGCCATGTTTCATCGCCAGCGGAAGCCGCCGCCATGCTGGGCATGGAAACCATCCGCGGGCTGGTTCTCACCTCCAAGGTCTTCAGCCAGTTCGATACGGGCAACAGCCGTCTCGATCTGGAAGACCTGTGGGCTCACAGCACCAGGGTGGCCACCCTGGCGCGGGAGGTCGCGCTGGCCGAAGAGGCGGACAAGCGGACCCAGGACCACGCCTTCATGGCGGGCATGCTGCACGACCTGGGCAAACTGGTTCTCGCCAGCAGCTTCACCGGTGAATACAACGGGCTTCTTCAAAGAAACGGCGGACTTGAGGGACCGTTGTGGTCTCTGGAAGAGCAGGCCTTCGGCTGCACCCATGCCGAGGTGGGGGCCTATCTCATGGGCATCTGGGGCCTGCCCTGCCCCATTATCGAAGCCTTGGCCTACCACCACTATCCGGAACAGACCAGCAGCAGCAGTTTCACCCCGCTCACCGCCGTGCACGCGGCCAACGCACTGGTCACTGTTGGCAGGGATGAAGAGAACCGGCTCGAAGACCATCTGGACATGGTCTATCTTGAGAGAGTCGGTTGCCGGAAATCGCTGCCCTGTTGGCGGCAGCTCTGGCGGAACCAGCAGGAGTCGCAATGAACGAACAGGTGCTCTTCGTTGATGACGAGGTGAACGTGCTGCGCGCCTACAAGCGCGCGCTGCGCAAGCAGTTTCGCCTGCACACCGCCGCCAGCGGCCGAGAGGCGCTGGAAAAGCTCGACGAGGGCAACCGCTTTGCGGTGATCGTCTCCGACATGCGCATGCCGGAAATGGACGGCGTAACCCTTCTTGCCCGTTTCCACCAGCTCAGTCCCGACACCGTGCGCATCATGCTGACCGGCAATTCCGACCAGGAGACGGCGGTGAAGGCGGTCAACGAAGGAGACATCTTCCGCTTCCTCAACAAGCCCTGCCCGCCGGAAAAACTGGCCGAGGCGATTCAGGCCGGGCTGCAACAACACCGGCTGATTACGGCGGAAAGAGAACTGTTGGAACAGACGGTGCGCGGCAGCCTGAACGCCCTTTCGGAAACCCTGGCGCTCCTCAGCCCGGCGGAGTTCGGCGCCAGCGAGGAAATGGCACGCACCCTGCGCGGGCTGATGGAGACACTGGAGCGTCCGGCGCAGTGGTGGCTGGAGCCACTTGCCCGGCTGTGCCGCATCGGCTGGGTGGCACTGCCCGAACCGGTACGCCGCAAGGTGAGCAACGGCGACGCGCTGAACGAGGAAGAGGAACAACTGTTTCGACGCTACCCCGAAGCGGGCGCCGAGCTGCTTGCCCGCATTCCCCGCCTGGAACAGCTGGCGGAAAGCATCCGCTATCAGGAGAAACACTATGACGGCGGCGGTTTTCCCGCAGACGACATCAAGGGCGACGCCATCCCCTTCGGCGCGCGCCTGCTCAAGGTGGCGCTGGATTTTCATCGCGCCCTGGCGGAGCAGCCGGATCGCCGCGAGGCTCTTGCCCGCCTCCACTGGCGGCGGGAACGCTACGACCCCGACATCCTTGCCGCTCTTGAATCCCTGCTGCAATCGCCGGGCGACGAAGAGGTGATGGAGATCGATGTTACCGCCCTGGCCGACGGCATGGTGCTCCAGGGCGACATCAACACCGCCGATGGCCGCCTGCTGGTACGAAAAGGGCAGCGGGTGACACCCACGGTGCGGCGGCTGATCTACAACTTCTGGGAGAGCCGCAACCTGCGGCTGCCCCTGCTGGTGAGCCATGGAGATCAGGGCGACGCTGTCTCCAACCCCTCAATGATGGGGCAGCCGCAACCACTTTGATCGCAAAGATTGAGCAGCAGGCGCAGCTCCTTCTCCAACTGTTCCAACTGTTCGATCTGAGCCCGTATCAACGCCTGCTTGCGGGACGCCAGTGCCCTCACCTCTTCCCTGCTGGTGTGGGGCGACTCACGAAAACGCAGCAGCTCCCGGATCTCTTCCAGGCTGAAGCGCATCGCCTTTGCCCGCTGTATGAAACGAACCTGCTCCATCGCTTTGCGACCGTATCGGCGCGCGCCTCCGGTGGTGCGCGTCACATGGGTGAGCAGGCCGATTTTTTCGTAATAGCGCAGGGTGTCGGCGCTCAGGCCGGTGGACTCGCAGGCCTGTTTCATGGTCAGTTCGCCAGCCATTCGATCCAAAAGGTGTATTCATTGATGAGATAGAGCCCGGTGAGAATGAGCACCGCGCCGCCTGTCATCTCGAACAGGCGTTGATAACGCATCATCACCTTGAGAGACTCCAGCCATGACATGGCCCAGGCGCCCAGCAGAATGGGCAGGCTGCGCCCCAGGGCAAAAGTGAGCAGCAAGGCCGCGCCATAAACCGGCGCGCCCAGCGAGGCGCTGGCGGTGAGCGCCACCAGGAGCGCCGGCGCGCAAAAGGGGCAGACCGCCACGCTGAAGGGAAAGCCCAACAGAAAAGCCCCCACGGCCCCCGTCACCGGCCTGGCACGCAGCCGGAACCACGGCAGCGGAAAACGCAGCCAGCCGAGCCAGACCAGGCCCAGCAGGATCAGCAGAGGGCCCAGCACCACGCCCCAATAGCGGCCCAGCAATCCCTGCGCCCAGTCACCGCCAAAAGCCGCCGCCACCCCCAGCACCACATGCGTCACAATCATCCCCAGAATGAACGCCAACGCCAGACGGCGGGCGCGGGCCGGCACGTGCTCCCTGGTGACATAGGCCAGCACCATGGGAATGGCGGCGAAAGAGACCGGATTGAAGCTGAACACCAGCCCTGCCAGAAAGCTTACCACCAGCCCGCCAAGACCAGGATGGGAAAAGGCCTGGACCAACCCTTGTCGGCCAAGATCGAGTTCCGGCATCCACAACCCCAGCGCCAACGAAAACAGCAAGGTGGCGGTGACGTAGGGCGCCGCCCGCGCACCACGGGCAAACAGGTCGCGGGTTTCCGGGGTCAGCCCCTGGCGGGCAGCCACCATCATGGGCACGCTGAAAAGGCCGGAAAACACCACTGCGGTCCAAAAGGCAAGGGCAACCGAGCCGGCCTGCTGTACCGCCACCCCCACCACCAGCAGCAGCGGAATGACACAGGCTGGAATGGTCAGCCCCAGCGCCGCCGCCTGCCCCAGCCGTGATCCACCCGGTACCAGCCGGGTAAATTGAAGGTGGGGCACCGGCAGCACGATGCGGCGCGAAATAAGATAAACGGTGCCGATGGCCGCCAGGCCGACGCTTTTGGCCGTGGTGCTCAATGAAAGGGGTGGAAAGAGCCAGACGGGCACCGCGAAAAAGACCAACAACAACAGGCTTCGAACCAGCCAGACCGTCGCCAGGTTCTGGCAACAGCCCGGCCTTGTCCCGCGGTGGGCGTATTCAGCGAAAAGGCCATGGGTGGCGATGGTGCAAGGCTCAAAAAAGGCAAGCAGCCCCAGGGTGCCCGCCATGAACAGCAAGGGCCATTCTGTCATGAGGCGCTCCTCCGCAGCCGTTGGTCTATGGCCTCGCGCAAGGCCTTTTCCGAAGGGGTGCCGGTAAACAGCAGCTCGCCGTCAATGGCGATGGCCGGGGTCGAGAGCACTCCCAGCTCCAGCGCGCGCTCCATTTCATCGAGCACGTCCACCTCGCGCCAGGTTACCCGGTCCTCACCATAATCCGTCGCCACGGCGCGCAGCCGCGCCTTGGCCTGGGCGCACTTGCCGCAGGCCGGCGCGCTGAACACCTCGATCTGGATCTTTTCCACTGTTGCTCCCCGGCTCCCAGATCATTGGACTTGGAGAGGAGTCTAGAACCTGGAGTCAACTCCAGGTCAAGATTTTTTTGGAGAGGTTACAAACCGATTTCGATGGGCCACTCGATGAGAGCGTTCACAACGGCCCGCTGTTCCCCAGTGGTGCTTTTGTCGGCGGTGAGACGGGCCAGTTCCTTGCGGTAGGCTGCCAGGGTGATGCTGGAACCACCCTGTGGATGTGTGAGACGGTGGCGGCGGTATTCGTCCCAGCGGGCACGCTCGTCGCGGTTGAGGGTTTCGGGCCAGTTGCGTGCCCGGTAGCGGAACAGCAGCTCGTGGAGCTTGGCCGCCTCGAACGGTGGTTTCAAACCCGCCAGCTTGTCCGGCGGCGTTGCCCGCACCTGCTCGCACAACCGCCGGTCGTGGTCGGAGAGAAAGCCGTCATAGAGGCTTTGATCGGGGTCCGTGGCCGGCTCGAAGGGCTGTTCGTTGAAAACCGCTTCAATTTTCTTGCGGATTGCCTCGGTGTTTTCACGGATAAACCGCCAGTTACGCCTTTCCCGCGTTTCGTCCAGATCCCATTTTTCCCGCGCCTCGCCGGTGAGGGTGTTGACGGGCACCACCACGGGCGCGTGGTTGATGCTCACCATTTTTAACGGAATACGGGACTCGCCTTCGGGCAGCTCGTTGGTGGGTGTATAAAGACGCCGGCGGATCGCCTCAACGCTCAGCTCGATGAGGGGCTCAGGGTCCACTCGCAGATCGTAAACGATGACGCCGTTACGGTTTCTGGGATGCCAGGCCAGGGGCACCACCACGGCGATGCAGCCCAGGCGGGCGGGATATTTGGCGGAAACATGCGCCACCGGCTGCTGGGTTTGCACATTGAGCTGCCGCGCCAGCCAGTTTTTGTCACGATGTTGAAAGACAAAATCGAACAACCGGGGCTGGCGGGTCTTGAGCAGCCGCGCCAACTCGATGGTGGCCCTTACATCAGCCAGGGCGTCATGTGCGCCTTCATGGGGAATGTCGTTGGCGGCGGTGAGCAGTTCGAGACGAAAACTGGTGACGCCCTCTTCGTTTTTGGGCCACTCGATCCCCTCGGGCCGGAGAGCGTGGGCCAGGCGCGCGACATCGATGAGATCCCAGCGGGAGTTGCCGTTCCGCCATTCGCGGGCGTAAGGGTCGAAAAAATTGCGGTAGAGGCCGTAGCGGGTGAATTCGTCGTCGAAGCGGATGCTGTTGTAACCCAGGGCGCAGGTGCCGGGGCGAGCCAGCTCGTCATGGATGGCGGCGAAGAAATCCGCTTCGCAGACCCCAACATCCCGTGCTTTTTGTGGCGTGATGCCGGTGACCAGGCAAGCCCCGGGTTGTGGCAGAAGGTCGTCCGCCGGCCGCGCATAGACCACCAGGGGCCGCCCCAGGGGGTTGAAGTCAAGGTCGGTGCGCAGGCCGGCGAACTGGGCGGCCCGATCCTTGCGCGGATCGGTGCCCCAGGTTTCGTAATCGTGCCAATAAAAGGAGGCGGTTCGGCCGGAGATCAGATCTTCTCCTTGATCCGCGCCGCCTTGCCGGTGCGTCCGCGCAGATAGTAGAGCTTGGCGCGGCGCACGTCGCCCCGACGCTTCACCTCGATGCTGTCGATAAGGGGGCTGTAGGTCTGGAAGGTGCGCTCCACCCCTTCGCCGTGGGAGATCTTGCGCACGGTGAAGGCAGAATTGAGGCCCCGGTTGCGCTTGCCGATGACCACGCCCTCGAAGGCTTGCAGGCGCTCGCGGTTGCCCTCTTTGACCTTCACCTTGACGACAACGGTATCCCCAGGCCCAAAGTCGGGGATCTCCTTGTTCATCTGTTCTGCTTCGAGTTCCTGGATGATGTTGCTCATCGTGGTCTTTCCTCGCATTCCGGCGCCTCACGGCGCGTCTTGGTTAAACGTTTTATTTTACTCTTCACTGGCGCTGTCCGCCACGCCCTGGTGGGTGCGGATGAACGCTTCCAGCAATGTCCGTTCCTCGTCGCTCAAACGGCGCTGCCCGATCAGATCAGGCCTGCGAAGCCATGTGCGCCCAAGAGCCTGTTGCAGGCGCCAGCGGCGGATGGCCTCGTGGTCGCCGGAGCGCAACACCTCGGGCACCCGGCGGCCTTCAAGCTCTTCCGGCCGGGTGTACTGGGGAAAATCCAGCAGGCCGTTCATGTAGGAGTCCTGCTCCGCCGACTGGTCATGACCCAACACGCCCGGCAACAGGCGGATGATGGCATCCATCATCACCATTGCCGCCAGCTCACCACCCGAAAGGACATAGTCGCCGATGGACCATTCTTCATCCACACAACACTCCACCAGCCGCTCGTCCACCCCTTCATAACGGCCCGCCAGCAGGATCAGCCCTGGCCGGGCGGCCATATCACGAGCCGCGCCCTGGTCGAAACGCCGCCCCTGGGGGGTAAGATAAACCACCGGGCTGGCCGGCGCCGCCGCCCTGGCCGCCTCAATGGCGGCCCGCAGGGGCTCGACCATCATCACCATGCCAGGCCCGCCACCGTAGGGGCGATCGTCCACCGTGCGGTGAACGTCACTGGTGTAATCCCGCGGGTTCCAGAGCTGGAGCACCGCCGAGCCCTCTTTCAGCGCCCGCCCGGTGACACCCGATGCCATTGCCTGGAACATCTCCGGGAAGAGGGTGATGACATCAAAGCGCATCAGAAGTCGGGGTCCCAATCCACCAGAATCCGCCCCTCGTCCAGCAAAACCTCGCGAACCACCTGTTCCGGCAGCCAGGGAATCAGCCGTTCCCGCTCCCCCCGTACCACCAGCACGTCATTGGAGCCGGTCTCCATGAGATGATCCACCACACCCAGCCTGCTACCGCCAGTGGTGACCACCTCCAGTCCTTCAAGATCGGCCCAAAGGTAGCCCTCGTCATCATCTCCAAGCTGGTGACGGCGAACCGCAACGGTGGCTCCCAGCAGCAACCGTGCCTGATCGCGGTCGTCGCAGCCTTCGAGCTGCGCCACCAGCGTCTTTCCCTGGGGCCTGCCCGCCAGCACGTGGTGAACGCGCCACTGGCCGTTTTGCAGCAGATACCAGGGTGAATAGCCCAGAATGTTTTCCCGGGGCCGAGTGTCTGAATAAACTTTGACCCAACCCCGCACACCATACAAACCTGAAATACGACCGAGGGCGACCAGTCGTTGCGACTCGTCACCCTCGTTTCGGTTCTTGCTCCGGCCTTGTTCCAGGTCCGGGTTCACAGGGGTATCACCCCTCAGGCGGCTTCGCTCTGCCCCTGCTTGCGGTACTGCTTGACCAGAGCGGCCACCCGCTCGGTCATCTTCGCACCCTGGGAAAGCCAGTGATCCAGCCGCTCCAGATCAATGCGCAGCGGCTCTTCCCGACCGCTGGCGATAGGGTTGTAGAACCCAAGCCGCTCGATGTGGCGGCCATCGCGGGGACTGCGGCTGTCCGCCGCCACAATGTGATAATGAGGGCGCTTTTTCGCGCCGCCCCTGGCAAGACGAATGGTAACCATGGATGTTAAAACCCTGTCCTGATGTTCAAAACGCCAGGCACGGGCACCGGGCCGCGCGCCGG
>JALVUB010000003.1 GCA_027023915.1 Sedimenticola sp. | reverse complement strand
CGCTGCCGCTCGTGGCCGAAACGGCGGAGGATCAGGCTGCTGGCGAGATAGAACACCAGAGAGGCGGCATAGATCACCAACAGCACGCCCAAAGTGCGGGTGAACCAGAGGCTGCCGGCGGCCGGGTGTCCCACTGCCCGGATGAGCAGAATCACCAGCGCCAGCAGGCAGGCGAGCCGGAACAGGTTGAGCCGCCCCTGGAACCGTTTTTCATCCTTTTCCGAAAAGATCAGCCGCAACAGCGGACGGGAGAAGAGCAGCAGCAACAGAATGGCCGCTGCCAGCAGCCACTGTTCCGGCGCGCTGAAATCGACCAGGCTTTTCCATTGCATCAGCTGCGGGCCTCCTGAAATTTGCGCCAGATCCAGCTTCTTGGCGGCTCCTCGCCGGTAAGCAGATAGTCCAGGGTGGGGGCGTGACCAAGGTTCCACTGCATGCGGGCAAAAGCGCCAGCGGTGCCGCAGAAAAGCAGCTTGTCACCCAGCGCCAGGGGCTGTTCCTCTTTCGGCAGCAGCTCCCGGCTGTTTTCACTCACCCGCAGCAAGGCGATGCAGGCCAGCGAGCGGCTTCGGCCGCCCGGATCACGCAGAATGTCCCGAAGCAGAATGGTCCGTCCCGCCGCCAGCGCTTCAGCAATTGCGCCGTGCTCGTCCGGTTCCAGCACCACTTCCTGAATCTCCGGCACTTTTTGTCGCACCAATCCCGCGATGCGGGCGACCAGGGCGCAGGCCCAGGCATCATCCTGGTAGGCGGCCAGGCCGAGAAACTCGTGCAGCATGGGCGTGGCCAGAAGCACCCGGATCTTCTCCGCCACTATGGTGCTGGGGTGCATCACCATGTCTGCTTTCACCCGCTCGAACAGCAGATCATTCTCGCGCAGGTTTTGACGCGCGATGACAAAAAGATCGGGCCTGAGCGCCTTGGCGGTCATCACGATGGAGAGGTTATCGGCGTCGTCGCTGGTGCCGGCAACGATGCCCACTGCTTCCTGAATGCCGGCTTCCAGCAGGGTATCTGCCTCGGTGCCTCGTCCCTTCACCACGCCCTGCTTCGGCTCGCCGGTTTGATCCGGCTGCTCCTCCACCACGGCAATGGACATCTGCTCCTTGCGCAGCCGGTCGAAAACCGCTTTGCCGAACCGTCCATAACCGCAGACGATCCAGTGGCCCCTGGCCGGTGGATAGACCGGATCACTCAAAGCCGACCCGGGCCGGCTGGTGAGCCACCGAGCCAACAGATAGAGTCCGGGCACATGGAGCGCGGTGGCGAGATGCCGGGCGAAGGTGTCGAACGGATCGATGATGTGATCGGTGCCGAAGGACGCCATGTTGGCTTCCACCTCCAGGGAATCGGCGCGGCAGATAACCTTGATGGACGGATGCAAGAGCTTGGCGGTGATGGCGATCTTGAGGTTGGTCTCATTGTCGTCGGTAAGCGCCACCACGCCGGCGCACCGGGGATGCTGCAACCCCGCCTCCCGCAAAACAGCGGGACGGCGGGCATCGCCGTCGAGCACAGGCACATACTCGCGCAGGTTCTGCAACCGGATGGCGCTCACTTTGAAAGCGTCGTCATCCACAACCACCACCTGCTGCCCCCGGTCTGTCAGTGCCCGGGTCAGCTCGCTGCCGGTTTCGCCATAACCGCAGATCAGATAGAAGGCTTCACGCATGCGCCGGATCTGCTGGGCGAAGCGCCTTTCACGGATCGCCTGCTGAAACGCCTTGTCTTGCAGCAGCGCCAAAATGTTGCCGACACCGTAGATCCAGGCCACCACCGTCAGATAGATGCAAACCGTCACCCAGGCACGCTGGGCGTCCGTAAATTCGTAAGGTACTTCACCAAAACCGATGGTGGTGGACATGAAGCTGATGAAATAGAAGGCATGGAAAAAGTCCATGTGCCAGGGTCTGCCCTGGGCATCCTGCCCTGGAATGAGTACCAGCCCCAGCACCGACACCGCATAGACCGACACCAGAATCAGCAGCGGCCAGCGCATGCGGCGAAGAACGAGAAAGATGATGGCGTTCACAACAATCAGCGGCGCAGCATGGCGGTCTCCACGATGAGCAGCACCACCGAGATGACGTTGGCCAGCATGGCGCCACCACTCAGGGAGACGATGCTGGCCACCGCTTCGGGAGAAAGGCCGGTATGGGCGATGTGCTCCACCCACAGCCAGACCACCGAAGCCGCCACCAGTTGCAGCACCGCCACCAGGCTGGTGGCCAGCAGCACCGCCCCCATCTGGCTGCGGTCGCCGAACTTGAGAATGAGCGCGACGATGTTCACCACCAGCACACTGAACAGTTCATAGACATTGTGATGGGCGGCGTTGTCCATCTCGCCCACGAAGAAGCCAAAGTTGAGGGTGAGGGACAGGACGATGAAAAAACCGAAGACGACCTTCTCGGGATTCATGGCTGTTCCGAAACGCGATGATATGGCGGGAATGTAGCAGGATTCTCCGCGACGGGGAAAGAAAAGCCCCGGTCAACGCACATACCGGCGCAGCTTGCCCGCCACCTGATCCGGCGTCAGGCCGTGAGCGATCTTGGTGATAAAACGCCCATCGGGCGCCATCAGGTAGAGACTGGCGGTATGGTCGATAAGGTATTTTTTTGGATCGCCTCCTTTGTCGGGCACCTTTTCCGCCGTGACCTTGAACTCTTTCAGCAAGCGGTCGATCATCGCCGGGCTGCCGGTGAGGCCGATGAGGTCCTTGTCGAAATAGGGCACGTATTTGGCCAACACCGCCTGCGTGTCCCGTTCCGGGTCCACGGTGATGAAATAGGGCTGAATCTTTTTGCGGATGCCCGGCGGCAGTTTTTTCAGGGCCGCGCTCATCACGCTAAGGGAAGTGGGGCAGACATCGGGGCAGTAGGTGTAGCCGAAATAGATAAGCTGATATTTGCCGCGCATGGTTTCGGGCGTCACCAGCTTCCCCCGGTGATCGATGAGCACGAACCGACCACCCACGCCGCTGAAGGTGAGCATCTCGTCACCGCTCAACGGCCCACCCTTGCCATGGGGATGCAGGCACTTACGGATGGCGGTGGTGTTGTTCCGCATCAGGGCGATATAGAGTTTTTCACCCGGCTGCAATTTGGAACCGAAGCTGTCCAGTTGGGCGGTACGCACCTTAACCCCACTGGTCAGCAGGTCGTAATCGTCCATCTTCATGCCCGCCTCGGTGAGCAGGCAGGCGTAGCGTCCCTCCAGCAGTCTTTCGTGTTCCTTCAGCAGGCGGGCCGCGTCCACCGGCTGGTCGGGG
>JALVUB010000002.1 GCA_027023915.1 Sedimenticola sp. | reverse complement strand
CACCCCGCCCCACGCGTAACTCCACGCCGCGCAGAACCTCCACCGTCGCCGGCCCGGTGGTGTAGGTACGCCACAACCCCCGCGCTTCCAGCACTGTCTCACTCATAACGCAGCGCCTCCGCCGGCAGGGTGCGATAAGCGTTCCACGCGGGATAGAGGGTCATCAAAAAACTGGTGAGAAAAGAGCCCAGGCCAACCAGGGCGACATCGGCCCAGTGAAGATCCGATGGCAACTCGCTGATGTAATAGACATCTGGATCGATGAAATGGACACCGAACAGATGCTCGATGAACTCCACCGCCTGGGAAACATTGAGTGAAAGCAGCACCCCGCCGATGATGCCGATAAGCGTGCCCACCACGCCGATCACCGTGCCCTGAACGATGAAGATGCGCATCACCTGCCCCGGCGACGCGCCGAATGTTTTGAGAATGGCGATGTCGGCGCGTTTGTCCACCACCAGCATCACCAGCGTGGCAACGATGTTGAAGGCGGCAATGACCACAATGAAAAACAGCAACAGCCCCATCATGCGCTTCTCCATGCGCAGGGCGGCAAAGAAGTTGCGGTGCTGATCCGTCCAGTCGATGACTCGCAGCCAGCCACGAAACTGGCGCGCCAGTTCAATCGATATCTGGCAGGCGGCAAACACATCGTCCAGCTTCAGCCGGTTACCGGTAACCTCGTCCTTCATCCGCAACAGACGGGCCAGATCACTGATATTGGTTATCGCCACGCCGCGGTCATACTCGCCCATGCCCACGGAAAAGATGCCACTGACGGTGAAACGTTTAAGGCGCGGCACCGAGCCGGTGGGAGTGGCGGTCAGGCGGGGCACCAGCAGGGTTACCTTGTCCCCCACACGCGCGCCCAGGGCCCACGCCAGTTCCTTGCCCAGAATGATCTTGAAGCGGCCCGGCTGAAGATCATCCAGCCGCCCCTCCACCATGTGGCGGCTTACATCCACCACCGACGGTTCGAGGGAGGGATCGACACCGCGCACCACCACGCCGCTCACCTGCCGACCTCGCACCATCATGGCCTGGCTCTCCACATAGGGCGCGGCGCCCACAACCCTCGGGTGGCGCAAGGCCTTTTCGAGCGCTTCCCGCCAAGAGGTCATGCCGCCACCTGCCGCCCGGATGTCGGCGTGTGAAGTCATGGCGAGAATGCGCTCCCGCACCTCCTTGTGAAAACCGTTCATCACTGAAAGCACGGTGATGAGCACCACCACGCCCAGCGCGATGCCCAGCACGGAGATGAATGAGATGAAGGAGATGAAATGGTTTCGGCGCTCGGCCCGCGTGTAGCGCAGGCCAACCCAGATGGACAGCGGATAAAACATGGCGCGCATTATAGCCGCTCGCGCCTGGAGGAGTTGGAAACCGGACCAGGCCGGCTGTGAGCCTACTCCTCCTCCGCCTCGGTCGCCGCCTTTTGCGCCCTGGCCTTCGCAACCGCCTTTTTGGCTTCCTTGATGGAGTATTTGCGATATTTCTCCAGCTCGTTCTCCATGGCGGCCTGGGCCTTCCGCTTTTTCTTCATGTGGCGCGCCACCTTTTCAGCCACCACCTCGGCTTTCTTCAACGCCTTCTCCGCCGCCCTGGCCGCTGCTTGCGCCTCCGCGGCAGCCTTGTGCGCCTTGGAAATCGCCTTTTCCAGCTTCTTCAGGGCTTTCTTCTCTTTGCCGCGCCTGCTTTTCTTGTCCTTTGCCATCTTATGCTCCTCAGCGGTTGTAAACCTTGGCGGGTGGGCCGACGATGAGTGGATCGGGCTCGCCCACCACCTGATAATCCTTGTTGGGGTAATCCAGATTGTAGAGAAAATGGCGCATGCAGTTGATGCGCGCGCGTTTCTTGTCATCCGATTTCACCACCGTCCATGGGGCATCGGCGGTATTGGTGTAGAAGAACATCGCCTTGCGGGCGTTTGTGTAGTCGTCCCAGCGGTCCAGGGATTGCAGATCGATGGGACTGAGCTTCCAGCGCTTCAGCGGATCGTGGTAGCGGGAATGGAAACGACGAAGCTGCTCCTGGCGGCTCACCGAAAACCAGTATTTGTAGAAAATGGTGTCCGCGTTCACCAGCATGGTTTCAAGTTGCGGCGCCTGGCGCAGGAACTCCAGATATTCCTCGTCGGTACAAAAGCCCATCACCCGCTCGACCCCGGCCCGGTTGTACCAGGAGCGGTCGAAGAAAACCATTTCCCCACGGGTGGGCAGATGTTGGACATAGCGCTGAAAGTACCATTGACCCCGCTCCCGTTCGGTGGGCTTCTCCAGCGCCACCACATGGGCCGCCCGGGGGTTGAGGTGTTCCATGAAGCGTTTGATGGTGCCTCCCTTGCCGGCGGCGTCACGCCCCTCGAAGATAGCGAGAATCTTCTTGCCCTCTTCCTTTACCCACGCCTGCACCTTGAGCAATTCGATCTGTAACAGATGCTTCTCGCGCTCATACTCTTCCAGCCCCATCTTCTCAGGATAGGGATATTCACCCAGCTCATAACTCAGGCGCAGCAACTTTTTTCCCGAGATGATCTTGGGCGACTCCAGCACCTTTCGCGGATTGCTCAGGCGGCGCAGCAGCTTTTTCAACTTTTTGCGGTTTTTATGCTTGTTCAAGGTTCCACTTCCTCGATCACCCTTTCGCTCAGATAGCCACAGTATCTAAAATGCTCTCATATTTGAACCGAAAACCCTCCGGAAAACACCGCCATGTACAGATTTTTTCCTCTTCTTACGCTGCTGGCGTTCCTGCTGCTTTCGCCGTTGGCCCCGGCCGAAAAAATTTATATCGACAACTCCTACCGCAAGGCGGCCGCCAGCGGAATCGTGCTGCCCCGGCGGGGCAGCACCATGAAACAGGTGAGAGCCGGTTTCGGCAAGCCCCGGAAAATCCATCCCGCCGTGGGCAATCCACCCATCACCCGTTGGGAATATTCAAGGTTCATCGTCTATTTTGAACGCAACCGCGTCATCACCTCGGTGCTCAAACACCCCAGATAGGGCGTTGTTGACTGCCCTTCAAGCGGGCCTATACTGGCGGCAGTTCAACCAGTTCAGAACAACAGACCATGACCGCCAGCAACAACGACATCAACCAGTTGATGCGCTCCATCATCCAGCGCATCGCCACCGGCCCGGAGCTCTCCAAGGACATCAGCCGCGAGGAGGCCTTCGGCGCCACCGTCGGCATCCTCGAAGGTCGGGTGGACCCGGTCCAGGCCGCCATCTTTCTCATCGCCCTACGGATGAAGCGGGAGGCGCCGGACGAGTACAAGG
>JALVUB010000001.1 GCA_027023915.1 Sedimenticola sp. | reverse complement strand
ATTCACGGCGTCCCCGCCACCAGGGGTCGCCCACCGGCCTTCGGACTTAGTAGCTGGGTTCGCCGGGCTTCAGCCCGACCTACTCCCGGATGGTATCGAAACGGAAGGGTACCGCCAGTACCTTGTCCGGCAGGTAGAGCAATACCTTCGCCTCCCAGTCCATGCGCTGGCGGATGCAGACCGAGAGCATGGTTTCCCCTTCGAAGCGTCCCGAAGTCACCTGCTTCAGCCTGGGCCTGTTGTAACCCATGTTCATGCTCACCCCGGAAAAATCCACCTCCACCCGGCGCGGCCTCAGACCCTTGACCCGCGCCACCAGCCGCAGCGGCTTCACCACGGGGATGGGCCGGGGCGTGATCTCGAAACGAAGTTCGCCGCCGCCCGGCAGCTTGCGGATACAGGCGCCCTTCTGCGGGTCACAGCCGTCCAGTGGCAGGGTCACCGCTTCCGGCGGCTCGAAATAGTCCCGGAAGAGCCACCAGCCCGCGCCGAGCACCGCCCCCAGGCCGAGCGCAACGGCCGGTAGCAGCCACCTCCCGGCCATCAGGGCAGATCACCCCGGCGGAAAATACGATAGCCCAGCCAGGCGAAAAAGGTGCCCAGCGCCAGGGGATAGAAGATGGTCCAGGCCAGGTAGCCCTTTTCGCCGAAGTTATCGAGGATTACATAAGCCGCCGGCCCGAGCAGCACCAGTTGTGGATCGAACAGCAGCATGGAGCCGGTGCGGAACACCTGCAACGGATTGGCCAGAGCGATGGCGATAATGGTGTCGGGCGGCAGCCCCTCGCGGATGAGGGCGCCGAGCAGGATCAGGTCGAGAAAGAGCAGCAGGAAGAGCCAGACGATGAAAGCCGCCCCGGTGGCCACGTCGGAGGAGCGCGCCAGGGTGGACAGGAACATCCCGATGCCAAGAAAGCACCAGGCCAATGACACCAAAAACGCGGTGTAGAGCCACACCTGGGCCCAGGGAATCTCCACACCTTTGAGCCTGCCCCAGATGACGGCGCCGAACATGGCCAGGATCACCGGAAGAAAAACCACGAAAAAACGCCCCAGCAGCTTGCCCCAAAACCAGCTCGACAGGCTCACCGGCAGGGAAAGCATGTACTCAAATATCCCCGCCTCGCGGTCGCCGGCCACCGAGCGGACAGTGGTGATGAGCACAAACAGCGGCAAGATGGCCATGGTGATCTGCAGGTAGGTCACCAGCAGCCGCGACAGGCCGGTGAAACCCATCACCCGCGATTCGGTCAACCCGGAGACGAACAGGGCCACCACCACGCCGCCGAACACCAGGGTGTAAACGATGAACCAGCGCGAGCGCAGCGATTCGCTGATGTCAGCCAGGGCGGTGAGCTTCAGATGCTTCATGGCACTCCCTTTTGTGGTTGGGTGTGAACATGGGTTTGACCGCCCCGGTGAATGTGATAGGTCTCCTCCACCTTATAGATGTGCTTGCGCGCGGCGGCGAAATTCATGGCGCCCTGCTCCTTTTGCGTGGTGGCGCCCAGGCCGTAGCCCATCGGCGTCACCTTGCCCGGCACGTACCACGCCTTGCGGGCGTCGATCCACTTTTTGGTGTGGTAGTCGTTGACCCAGATCTCCACCGAAGGATCGTTCTTGAACGGCTTCTTATCGAGCCAGATCACCGCGCAGCCGATGTCATCGAACTTGTAGAGCTTGCTTCTGCCCTGCTTGGGATGGACGCGGATCTGCGCGGAATAGAGCGGATCGCTGATGGCCATGCCGCAACGGGCGCAGATTTCCCTGTCCCAGCGCACCTTGCCGGGGCCGGTGTCGGGCGCCTGGGAACAGGCGCTCAACAGCAGCAGCGCCACCAGCAGCCACAAAAAAATCCCCAACGAAAGTGTAGGTCGGGCTTCAGCCCGACAAAACAGCCGATCGAGTGTCGGGCTGAAGCCCGACCTACACGACAAGCTGTGCACCCCGGGCTGTTCAGCCATCCGCCGTCTCCTCCAGGTGGATTCCCTTGAGCAGGGCTGCGTAGCGCGACAGCACGCCGAGAAAACGGAGACGGTCCGGACCGGCCACCTTCCCTTCCCAGGCGAGGCCGTCTTCGCGCGCCTCGAAGCCCCACTGACGCACCGTCTGGGCAAAAGCCTCGCTCGGACGCACCAGCTCCAGCCGGCTGTGGAGTACCGAGGTCATGGCGACGTCGTCGGCCACGTGGTCATCGAGTACGATGCGCCCCTGGTCCATTTCCACCACCCGGTTGACCAGCGAGGCCACCTCGTCCAGCCGGTGGCTGGAGATCAGCATGGCCGCCCGGTCTTTCTTTTCCGCCAGCAGGCCGAAAAAGATATGGCGCGCCTCCGGGTCGAGATTGGCCGCCGGCTCGTCCAGCACCAGCAGCTCGCAGTCGCGCCCCAGGGCGATGGCAATGAGCAGCTTCTGCTTCATGCCACCGGAAAGCTTGTTGAACGGCTGACGGCGGATGGCTTTCAGCTCCAGCCCCAGCCGCCCGGCCACCTCGATCATGCGCCCGGCATCGCTGTCACAGACGCCGGCGGCAAAGCGGATGAGCTGACCCACCGGCATCTTCAAGGGCGGCGCGATCTGGGGCACGAACCCCACCCGCTTGAGCACTTCGGTGCGGTGGCGACGTGGCGCCCTGCCGTCGATGGCCACGGTGCCGCCGCAGGTGTACTCCCCCAGCAGGCAGCGGATCAGGGTGGTCTTGCCCGCGCCGTTGGAACCCACCAGCGCCACCCGGTCCCCACGGGCGACTTCCAGGTCGATCCCCTTGAGCACCTCCTGGCGCCGGAAACGCTTGGTCACCTGCTGGAACTGGATCATGGCCATAAAAAACACTCCAAACGGGCGGCAAGGATAGCAGAGCCGCCTTACATCAGCTTGTCCAGCCCCTTGTATTTGATGGTGAGAGCGCCCGTGGGGCAGGCGTCCACACAGCGCAGGCAGCGGGTGCAGTCGGCGCCCACATCGGCCTCCAGCGCCGGTGACCGTCCCTTGATGGTGAGATCCAACACATGGGGCACCAGGCAGACCTTGCGGCACTCGCCCTCGTGGTAGCAGTTCTCCAGTTTGTAGTGGACCCGGAAGGGCGAGGTGGCACCGACGATACCGTAGGTCAGCCCGATGGGGCAGGCGTAGCGGCACCAGGCGCGGCGCGAGAAAAAGATCTCGAACAGCAGCAGCAGCCCCACCCACACCAGGGCAATGCCTGGGCCGTAGATGAGCGCGCGGCTGACGATGCCGGTGGGCGAGATGGTCTCGAACACAGTGTAGCCGGTGACGAGGGCTAGGATCACGAACACCAGCCAGATCCAGGCGCGGGCGCGGCGGTCGAACTGGATGTCCCTGGCCAGCCCCTTCTCCTTCAGCTTCAGGTGCAGCATCTCGGCCCACTCGGCCAGCAGATGGTAGGGACAGACCCAGGAACAGAAGGTTCTGCCCCCCAGCAGCCACCAGAGCACGAACACCGTGGTGGTGCCGATGAGGAGGTTGATGACCACATGCTTGAAGGCCAGCATCACCTGCAGGGCCGAGTTGAGGTCGGCCATGTGGAAGCCCATGAAGCGTGAGGCGGTGAGCGCCCCTTCCAGCAACTGGATATCGAGATGGTAGGAGAGCACGAACAACAGGTTGACGGCGAGCAGCACCGCCCAACGCAGGCGCCGCTTCTTCTCCGGCATCTGCTTGCGTTTCTTGTGCGCCAGCTCGATGCGGATGTTTTCGATGCGCTCCTTGTCGCTGAACTTGTGTTCATGGAGCTTGCGCACCTCTTCCGGCATCTCCTTCTTGGGCACCCGCCTGGGATCGGCGCCCAGCAACACCCGGATGGATTCGATCACGCCGCTCATGCCCGCATCCCCCTGCTCTTCTCTCTGCTCTGACTGCTGTCGATGACGATCACCGCGGGCTCCACCGGGCAGATCATCTCGCACACCCCGCAACCGACGCAGCCTTCGAGGATCTCCGGCATCATCCGCCTGACGCCATCACCGTTGTCGATGGGTTTCAACGCAATGGCGTGTTTCGGTGGGCACTCGCCCGGTTGCCGCTTGGCCACCAGCCCCATCTGTTCCCGCTTCTTTTCGTCCTCTTGCGCGCATTGGGTGATTTGCAGCTCGATGGGACACTGGCGCACGCAGAGGTCGCACAGCTCCAGGTCATACGGGTGATCGGCCACCTTGATGGGATGCCAGCGGTCGATCTCCGAATAGCGCAGCTTGCCCTCGAAGCCCGGCCCCCTGGCCTGGCCCTTGAACCCCTTGCCCTGCACCGCCAGGCATTTGGCCGGCGCCACCACTTTGGCCACGCCGGCATCCACCTGGGAAGGAAAAGCGATCTCGTGGATCAGCGCGCCGGTGGGGCAGGCCAGCACGCACTGAAGACCGTCGCAGGAGAAGTCACAGGCCTGCTCGCGTGGCTCGATATGGGGCGTGCCCATGCCGAAACCGTCGGTGAGATCGGCCAGCTTGATCGCCTCCACCGGGCACACCTGCACGCACTGGCCGCACTTGATGCAGGCCGCCAGGAACTTCTCCTCGCGCAGGGCGCCGGGCGGGCGCAACCGGCTGTCCAGCTTCTTCGCCATCACCGGCACGAACCCCAGCAGCGAAATGCCCGCCACGCCCGCGGTGAGTCCGATGGCGTTGAGAAACTTGCGCCGGGCACGCTGTTTTGGAGTGAGGCGGGGTTTCTTGCTCATGACTCAATTCTCCAGACTACGCTTCAGCAGCTCGTAGGCGTCCATCTCCCTGGCGGGCTTGGGTTGTTTCTTCCGCAGCGCCACCTTGGCGAGCGCACGCATATATGGGCGTTGGTCCCGCACCAGCAAGGTGGGTTTGGAAAGCGGCGCCAGCTTTTCAAGAAAATCGATCACTTCCAACACCGGCGACCCCTTGAAAAACTGGGCATTGGGCTGATCCTGCCAAAGGCGGTCGGCATAGGCGTAATACTCATAGGGCGTGTCGCCGATGCCGTCATGATCGAGATCGAAACCGGCGTAATCGCTCCAGAAGTTGCCCCGCCAGTGATTGTGGTTGGCGGTACCACCACCGCTCACCACCACCTGGGTGAGGTTGTCCACGATATCGTTGTGTTCAAAAAGGTTGCCGTGCCAGTCATTGAGAAAGCGGATGCCAATGCCGTTGTAGGCAATGAGATTGCCGCGAAACTTGTTGGTGGTGTCGGGCTGAAACGGCGAAACGTCGATATAGAGCCCGCTGGCGCAATAGAGAATCTCGTTGTTCTCCAGGGTGAGATCGGAGGTCTCCTTGAAGCCGATGCCGATGCCGGTGGGCCCCACCGCATGGGCAATGTGATTGTTGCGCAATACCACCGAATCGCTGTACATCAGAAAGATGCCCACCTGGTTGTTGACATAGTAGTTGTCCTTCACCAGGTTGTAGCGGGAGTACATGAAATGAAGCGAATAGCGACTGTTGGAACCTCGGTTACGTGCAATGACGTTGTTGGCCGAATACCAGACCACCATGTCGCGCACGTCGGTGGTGACGTTGTCGGTGATCTTGTTACCGAAGCTGTACCACAGGCGCACCGAGTCGCCCCGCTGACCGATACCGAGATAGCGCTTGGAGCTGATCCTGTTGCGGCGCACGATATTGTTGTTGGACTGCTGCAAGTCAATGCCGAACAAACAGTCGTCGATGAGGTTGTCCTCGATGACGTTGTAGTTGCCCCGCACCTGCACGCCGGCATCCAGGTCGTTGGGATGGTCCCCCGAATGGGTGAGATGCAGCCCTTTGATGACCGCGCCGCTGGTGTGCAACAAAATCACGCTGCCCTTGCCGCCGGCGTCGATGGTCACCTTGCCCTTGCCATCAAGCGTGATGGGCTTGTTGAGCACCACCGGGCCGTTGTAAACCCCTGGAGGAGGCACCAGGGTTCCACCCTTGGGGGTCCGATCAATCAGCTTCTGCAACGACGGCCGCGCCTGCGCCGCACCAACCAGCAGCAGGCAAACCGCAAGCAGCAGGCGCGCTCCCGTTCTCACCCGGACAGCTCCCCTTCCCTGATGTCCTTTCGCCGCAGCAGTGCTGACAGCGCCAACAGCGCCGAGTAAATCAGCATCAGGAAGAAACCCCAATAAGGATAGGAGTGGGTAGTGAACTGGGCCACCTTGCCATTGCCGAACACTGTGGGCATGAAGGGCTTCACCGTGAAGGCACCCATGGAATTAAGCGTGTGGCCATACCACCATAGCCAAGCCGAGTATTCGATGACGAAAATCACCGGCAGTGCCATGGGAACCAGGATCATCAGCCAGTAGATGGGCCCGCCCGTGCGACGTCCTCCCCAGACCAACAGCACCATGGCGGCCAGAATCCCCCAGAAGACGATGTTGGCCGCCACCGTCATTTTGTGAGCCATGGGTTTGATCTCAGCGGGATTGTTGAAATAACGCCCCAGGCTCTTTTCATAGTGCCAGTGCAGTATCTGGCGCCCGCTGCCGGTCCACTCTTCCCTCTCCCCGGCGGGTTTCTTCGCCTGATCGGCCTCAAACGCCTCTTTCAGCAGTTGGATATTGGCCAGCTTGGGATCTTTTTTCAGCTTTTCCTCTTCCTTTTCCACCTCTTTTTCACCCTGGGCCAGGGAAGAGGCGATCTCCAGCAGGCTCTTCGCCTGTTTGTCCCGAACCTTTTTCTTGATCTCCTCGATGTCCACCTTTTCGTTGCCCACCGATTTCTTGATCCGCTGGATCACCGCCTGGGCGGCTTTGTTCTCGCTTTCACCGCCTTTGTCCTGGCCCAACGACTTCACCAGTGCTTCGATATAGCCCGCCGGCTGGTAGTGCAATCCACCCTTGCTGAACCAGTAGAGCGACATCCACACCGCAATGGCGAAAAAGCCCAGCGCCATGATGAGGGTCCGAATTTTCGGCCGCGTGCAGGCGAACCCCAGCAGCATCACCCCCAACATCGACATGAGGAAGGGCGAAAACGCCTTTTCGATAACACCGCCCGACGCAATGGGGTACATACCCACATAGTGGTTGATGGTGTCCATCTCATGAACACAATCAAGCGCCTCTTCCTCTTCCACCTCGCGTTTCTTCACCTTTTTGCAGCCGTTGAAGACACCGTTCATGTGGAAGTGGATGCGCACCCCGTCGGGGAAGGACTCCTTGGGGTAGTTGGGCGCGGTGAGCGACACCCACCAGATAGGGGCGTAATAGATCGCCACCAGCAAGATCACGCTGGCCAGGATCAAAAGATTGGTCAGTATCACGCGCTTGGACATTGCAGCACTCCTCGTTTTGTCGGTTGATTCAAGGCCGGCGATCATTCACGCCCCGATGCTCCCCGATTCCCATGAAAAAAGCGATGATTTTCATCCCGCCAAACGAAGAGAGAAGCGACAATGCGCTTCCCCTTCTTCACCTGCTGTCGGCGAACCGGCGGAATATCCGCCGGCCCGCTTTTGGAACCCCAACCCTTTTCAATCGAAATCGGGGTTGTGCCAATCCTTGGAAGGAGCCAGCAGCTCCTTGGGCACCTTGATCCAGGAGACATAGTTGATGACCTTTTTCTCCTGATCCGGGGTGAAGTTTTTGATCTGCTTCACCATGTCGGGGTTGGCGTTGCGCCGCTTGCCCTTTTTGATCCAGTCGAACTGGCGCAGCATGTATTTGTAGTGCTGGCCGCGAATCTGCGGGTAGAACTTCTTGTAGTTGCCCTGCCCCTGGTCGCCGTGGCACTTGACGCAGTTCTCCTTGAACAGCTTCTGACCTTCCTTCCACTCCGGCGTGCCAGGCGGCCAGGGCCCCTTGCCGTTGTCGGGGTTCATGGGCAGCTTGGAAACGTAATAAGTCACGTCCGCCATCGCCTGCGGGCCACCGATGGACTCGGGCTTGGCGAAGGGGTACATGGTGGGGTTGTCGCGGTTGCCCTCACGGATATCGGCCAACTGCTTCACCAGCACGGTCTGGTGCTGGCCGGCGATCTGTGGGAATGTGCCATCCTTCGTACCCCAGCCTTCCGGCAGGTGACAGGCCGAGCAGACTTCGAAAACATCACGCCCGTCTTCCAGGTTGGGTTTCAGGCTCAACGCCTTGTCGCGCTCGCCCGTATGCTCGAGCCAGGCAAACGCTGAATTGCTGACAAGCAGGGCAGCTGCCAGGCCGGCCAAGGGCAAAACCAAATATCTCTTCATTGGGTTTCCTCCTGAGCTGAAGATTACGGACCAGAACCGGATCATTTCGCACCCTGGGTTCTGAACACGAAAAAATGCTAGCACCAGGATAAAAGGGTTCACTTGAGGAACATCAAGTCGTTAAGGAGCCTCTGATAAAAGCCTTCATGGCTTTATCAGGGCTTGCTCAGTCATCTTGGCGGGAAAGCCAAGCCAACATATCCGCGATCTGCCGGTCGCTGTACTCACGAAACAGTTCGGCATCGTCGACAGAATCGTGGAAACGCTCACCCTTGCGGATCTTGTCGATCTGGCGCAACAGATATTTGGGGTGCTGCCCGGTAAGCATGGGAGCATGTTTTTTCCAGTTTCCCTCGCCCTTTTCACCGTGACAGCTGGCGCACTCCCGATGGTAGAAGCGCTCGCCTTTTTTCGGATCGCCAGGATAGTGAGGAATGTTGAGCACCCGCTTGCTCTCTTCCAGGCGCTCGAAGGCATCGAATTTCTCCCCCGGCTTCAGGGGTTTCAGATGACGGGGCAGATTGATGCTCGCCAGATAGGCGGTAATGGTACGCACATCCTCGGGTGGCAGTTCACGATCATTGGCATAGGGAATCATGGGAATGTTGATCCGCTTGCGCGACTTGAAGGCCTCGATCTGGCGCGCCAGATAGACCGGGTCCTGCCCCGCCAGACGGGGATACTCACCATCGGGCGTGCCCTGGCCATATTCGCCGTGGCAACCGGCGCAGACATCCATGATGTCCTCGGCGTCGTAACGATCGAACTCCGGAATCACCCGCTCCTCGGCCAGCGCGGTACTGCAAATAAGAGTTGAAACCAACAGAAACAGGATATGCGAGCTTTTCATAGATTTTGAATATGCAAATATTCTTAACTTCATACAAAAAACAAGGGCGGACAGCAGAACCGTCCGCCCTTGTAGAGCCGCTTTAAGGTGCCAGTTTGGAAACGTAATCGGCCAAAGCTTCCAGCTGCTGGTCGTTGAACCTGGGCTTGCCGTCCGGCGACACCAGCACCCCTTTCATGGCCGCGGCCTGACCATTGGCTCGGGCACCGCTCATGATGTCCTTGATCTGCTGCAACACATAAGCCTTGTTCTGCCCGGCGATCTTGGGATAGTTGGGCATGATGGGGCTTTTGCCATCCTTGCCGTGACAAGCGGTGCAGGTGGCAAACAGCGCCTTGGCATCTTCCGCCAAAGCCGCCGTGGAAAGCGCGCCCATGAGCAGGCAGGAACCCATCAACAGGGGAATCATTTTCTTTTTCAGCATGGTTTTACTCCTCAGTATCAAAAAGGGGCGAAAACTCGCCCCTCAATCTTAGGCTGTTCGGCGTTGCACCGGAAGCCCGGGCTGGCCGGGCTTCCGGCGATCAAGTAAGGATCACTTGATCTTCTTGGCGCCGTGCTGCTCCAAGTAGGTCTTGGCGCGCAGACCAAGGTCCGCCGCCTTCACCTGGTACTGCCACCACTGGTTGGCCCAGAGCATGGCGTTGTTCCAGTCCTTCTTGGCCGCAGCCGCCTCAGCCTTGGCGCGGGCGTCCTTGGCGAAGCCGAGCTGGTCGGTGGCGTCCTCGACCAGTGCAACCACGGTGGGGAACTCCTTGTAGTTGCGGCTGGTGATGAAGCCAACCACCTGGTTGATGACATCCTGCGTCTGCAGGTTGGTCTTCACCTGCTTCTTGTAGTCGGCTTCGGTATAGACCGTCCCGGCCTTCAGGCCACTGGCCTGGCTCTTGTATCCCTTGGGTTTCACCAGGAGGTAGCCTTCCATCTCCAGGTGAAGGGCCGAGCAGAACTCGGTGCAGTAGTAGGGATAGACGCCGGGCTTGTCAGCCACGAAGGTGGCGGACGAGGTCTTGCCCGGTTCCAGCGAGAACTGGATGTTGTGGCCGTACATGGCGAAACCATGGGTTTCGTCCTCGGCCCGCTCCAGGTTGGTGAAGTGCAGATGCACGGTGTCGCCCTCGGTCACCTCGATGATTTCGGGGTTCAGGTGCGAACGGATGGCGGTACCGTAAACATTGACGGTGCACTTGCCGTTGGCATCACAGGTACGCTCCACCTTCTCGCGACCTGCCCGCACGCGCCATTGCGACCGCTTGTCCTCGCGTGTGTTCCAACCGGACTTGTAGCGGATCACCGGCTTCAGCTTGTCGGCCTTGATGGCCACCGCATAGTGCGGCTCGCCCAGCGGCACCGGCATGTCATACAGCAGCTGCATCTTGTCGCCGCTGATGTCGATGAGCTGGTGGTTCTGCGGATGCAACGGGCCCACCGGGTTGAAGCGGTCGATGGCCAGCTTGTTCAGCGCAACCAGATACTTGCCGTCCGGATGCACAGTGTCCCCTTCCATGGTCATCAAGTGGCCCACGTTGTAGTGAATGGGCAGCTGATCGAGCACCTTGCCCTTGCAGTAGTCCCACTTGGTAATCATGGAGTCCACATAGATGGAGGTGTAGGCCACGCAAGGCTTGGCGTCGAACTGGGTGTGCAAGGGGCCCAGACCCACCGCCACCGAGGTGTGCAGCACATCCTTCAGCGGAATGATGGGAATGCCATAGGGATCCTTGCCCTCGAAGTCCTTGTTCTTGATCGCCTGGGTGATCTTGTTCCAGTCATACACCCAGGTGTGGCTGTCGAGCTTGCCGGAGATCACGATCTTGTCGCCGGTTGGCACCACATCCACGCCGTGGGGCGATTTGGGCTCGGGAATCAGATAGAGCAGCCCGTTGGCCACGGCCTCCTTCATGGTGATGAGGGTCATGCCGTTGACCTTGTGGCCGATCTTGCCCGCCTTGACGAGCTGCTCGGCCTTCTTCCAGTTGGTCACATGGAGGAAGTCGGTGTCCTTGGACGAGCAGCCGGCCTCGAACGGCGGGCGCCCCTTGCCGATACCACCCACGTACCGCTCCGAGCAGAACGAGTTGGTGAAACCCCAACCATAAGAGGGCCCCTTGCCGGCATCAGAGAGGTCTTGGTTATACGGTGGCAGCTCGAAAGTGAAGGATTTTTCAGTCTTGAGACGCCCCTCCTTGCGATCGAACTTCCAGTAGGTAAGACCACCGCGATACTTGTCGTTGAACTGCGACATGGGGACGTAACCACTACCCTTGTAAGGCGCGGCATACTGGGTCGCCTCCATCACGTACTCGGTGTTGGGGGTGACGAAGGCACCACCGTGATCCGAGCGGAACAGCGGGTTGACCACGATCTGCTTGGTTTCGAAATCCTTCAGGCTGATGACCGCGATGCGCGGGTTGGCCTTGTCATTGATGAACAGGTACTGGCCGTCGTAATCGCCCTTCGTCTCAGACAGTGCCGGGTGGTGGGTGTCCCCGTAGAGGATGTCCTTGCCGTTGATCCGGCCCTCCGCCAGCACCTTCTTGGATTCATCGTCGAAGCCATAACCCTGCCAGGGCTCCGGCGTGAACACACCGATATACTTCAGAATCCGCATGGAGGGGATGCCATAGACGATCACCTGACCGCTCTGCCCGCCGGAGCTGAAGACGATATACTCGTCGCGCCCGCCGGTGGGCGTGTAGGTTTTGGCTGCCGCCAGGATGTCCTTGTCAGTGAGGCCCCGCCGTTTCATCACGTCCTTCAACGTCTCCTGAGACCAGGCCTGGCCTCCGGCGGTGACCCCCACTGCCAGGGCAACGAGGGCGGCAAGCATGGGCTTGCGTGCTTTCATGGGATTGTCTCCTTCTGGTAACGAATTTGGGTCTCCACGGAACAGCAGCATGAACACCCTTTTCGTGATTCAATTCACGCGGACTGACAGGCAGTCACGGGCGAAGGTACATGCAGCGGAAAATAGTGTGTGCCATTTCGCACAGGTGTCACTTGACTTGAATCAATCCGGCCATGTTTCCCTTTTTTCCTGGTTTGGCACGCCTGGAACTTCAGCCCTACCGGCTGAGGTTCAAGCAGCCCTGGCCCGCTTCAAACGTGGCGGACGGCGAACGCAAGGGATGGGTTGTGAAACTGTCGCTTGGCCCCCATCGCGGCTGGGGCGACTGCGCTCCCCTGCCCCAGGCCGGCACCGAATCACACAGCCAGGCTGAAAAAGCCCTGGCCAGGCTGGCGGAAAACCCCCGGAACCTGGCCGATCTGACCCACCGGCTTCCCCGCCTCGCTTTGGAACGCCCGGCCGTGGCCTGTGCGCTGGAAACCGCCCTGCTGGACATGGCCGCCCGGACGGAAAGGCAACCTCTGCGCCGCTGGCTCCTGCCGGCGGCGGCTGATGCCGTGGAAGTTAACGCCATGACGGGAAGACCGGAAAAACCCAACCTGAAAGCAGCGCTGGCGGCGGGCTTTCGTGTGCTCAAGTTCAAGGTGAACGGCCCACCCACTGAAGCCGCCCGCAACGTAAACGGGCTTTGCGCCGGACTTCCCGAAGATGCGCGGCTGCGGCTGGATGCCAACGGCGCCTGGAATTTTCAGCAGGCGCTCGCTTTTCTCAACGCCATTGAAGATCTGCCCGTGGAGATGGTGGAAGAGCCCCTGCGCCAGCCTGATCTGGAACAGCTTCGCCGCTTGCAGGAAGAAAGCGGAATCGCCCTGGCCCTGGACGAATCATTGAAACGGCTGGAGAAAGAAACGGATTTCAATACCTATCCCCTGCCCCGGGTGGTGCTCAAGCCCATGATCCATGGCGGCCCGAAACGGACACTGGAACTGGCCCGCCAGGCGCTGGAGGCAGGGGTGGTGCCGGTCATCACCTCCACTCTGGAATCGGCCCTCGGGCTTCACGCCGCCGCCCAGCTCGCCTGCGCCGTGGAAGGCCTCAATGCAGGCGTCGCCCACGGCCTGGCCACCGGCCAATGGCTGACGAATGACAGTCTGCCACCACCCCGGATCGAACGGGGAAAGCTCTACCTGACCAATGCACCCGGCCTGGGGGTGGCCCCGTGAAAAAGCACCGCGTGAGTTTTACCGTCACTTTCGACCAAGTGGACGGGAACGGCCGGCTTTTTTTTGAAGAGCTGTTCGTAATGGCGCACCGCGCCTATGAAAATTTCATGGAAAAGGTGGGCTTTGGCCTGACTGGGCTTTTGGAGGATAAGCGTAACCTGCTCCCCATCGTCCATGCCGAAGCCAAGTGCCGACAGCCGCCTCGGCTGGGCGAAATGGTGCAAATTTCGCTCGAGGTGTCCCGGCTGGGGAAAACCAGCTTCACCCTGACCTGCCGGTTCTTCGTGGAAGCCAGGCTCCAGGCCTCGGTCACGACCACCCATGTCTGGATCGAAAAAGAAGACACCAAACCCGCGCCCCTGCCGGATACCCTTCGCCAGGCACTGGAAGGCTATTTCTGAAACCGCCGGCGGAGCTCAGCCCGGCGCAGCTTTCCCAAGGTGGTGCGGGGCAACATCTCCAGCCGACGATATTCACGTGGCCGGTGAACACCGCGCAGATGCGCGGCAGCCCACCGGGCCACCCGCGATTCGGGCCAGCCACCACGATAACAGGCCAACAGGCGGGTGCCCCATTCCAGATCTTCCACCCCTATCACTGCCGCCTCATCGACCCCTGGACAGCGCTCAAGCTCCCGTTCCACGACATGCGGGTGGATCTTTTCGCCACCACTGTTGAGCAGGTCATCAGCCCGCCCCAACATAAACAGACGGCCATCTCTGTCCAGGCACCCCAGATCACCGGTGGTGAACCACCCTGACTCATCGACAAGAGGAAACGCCCCTTTTTCGTCCACCCTCCAACCCGCCAGGCTGGAACCACGAAGGCGGATTCGGCCTGTTTCGCTCACGGCCACCTGAATGTGGGACAACGGACGTCCCGCCAACCCGGTGACCCAGTGATCGGGCGGCGGGTAACAGGTGGCCACCTGGGAAGCGGCCTCGGTAAGCCCATAGGTGGGGCAAACGGGCCAACCCGCATGGAGCGCCCGTTCCACCAGATTTGCACCCGCCGGCGCCCCACCCATTAACACCACGCGCAGGCTGCTCGGAGGGCGAAAATCTGGCCTGGCCCGGAGCAGCCGGTGGAGCTGCGTGGGCACAAGGGAGATGTGGGTGACATCGCCCAATGCCAGCCGCGTCAGTACCGCTTCAGGATCGAAAGGGAGAGAAAGCACCACACCGGCACCGGCCAGCCAGGGGCGCAGCAGTGTCATTACTCCGCCCACATGATGCAGCGGCAGACAGCCCAGCCAGAGGTCGCCCGGTTTCAAACCGAGCAGATCGTTGGCCGCCCGGGCCGAAACCCGCAGGTTTCCCCCCGACAGGGCAATCAGGCACGGCTCGCCCGAGGTGCCGCTGGTGGCGATGAGAAGCTGGATTCGACCAGCTTCCATAAAAGCCAACGACCCTGGAGGCTTCGGGCCACCCCGTGGCCCTGCCGCCACGCGCCGCCGCAATCTCCCACCTTTCTCCACCACAAAGGCCGCGTTGGCCCGATCCAACAG